>JAESTF010000244.1 GCA_016763795.1 Flavobacteriales bacterium | reverse complement strand
CAAATACAATTTTATGATTTCCTACCTTTGGTACGAGCTCAAACTCCAACAGTTTATTAACAGCTATTTGTTCAATTTGGGCTTTCCAAAACTCCGATTGATCAATATAATTGGCAATTTGATAAATATCATCTAACAATGTCTTTTCAGTTAGTGTATCATTTAAATTGTTATAATTGAATTGATACCGTTTAGCAAAAGGCTCGTTTAATTCTCCGCTAACCACCAACAGTCTTGCTGTGTACTTATTTGAAAGTGGCATTAAATTCCCTTTTTCATCTATATAATAACTTTGATTTTTAGAGAAAATACGAACAATTGGTCTTCGCTGTCTTACATTGATTATTAATTTTCCGTTGATTGTTTTATAAACCTGAGCATCTTTTATCGAATGATTATTATTTAATTTTTCTTCAATCTCAGTAACATTAAACTGATTTAATAATAAAACGCCTGTATCTCCGACAGACATAATCTGAGATGAAATATCATATTCATCAATAAACCTATTCTCTGTTTCGTAATCAATATTGATAATTGGCTTAGAAAATGTAGTCTCTTCTTTAGATTTATTGACAAACCCAAGTGTTACAATAATTAATACTATTGCAATTGTCCAAATTGATATTTGTAACCACTTATTCATAAACATCCCTCTATATCTCCCTTCAAAGGGAGATATATTTTTAATAATTGTTCTTTTATTGGTTGTACAAAAACATCAATATCTCCTGCACCCATTGTTAGTAAAACTTCAATCTTTTTTCCTAAAAGGCTGTCTAATAAATCTTCTTTAGCGACAATACTTTTATTTGATATTGTCACCTTACTTTTTATTAATTCAGAATCAACCCCTTCTATAGGAAGCTCTCTTGCAGGATAAATATCCAACAAAATCAATTCATCTAGTAATGATAAGCTTGTAGCAAAATCATCAATAAAATCTCTTGTTCTGGTATACAAATGCGGCTGAAATATTCCCGTTATCTTTTTATTGGGATACAATTCTTTTGCTGAATTAATACACATTTCTAACTCTGATGGATGATGTGCATAATCATCAATATAAACGATATCAGCTGTTTTAATATGTGTTTCAAATCTACGATAGACTCCTTTATAGTTTCCTAATGCAGCTTTTATTTTTTGTTTATCAATTTCTAATTTATCCGCAATAGCAAATGCTCCAATTGCATTTTCTACATTATGAATTCCTGGCAAACCGAATTTAATATCTTTTACTTCATCAATATCAACAAAGTAATCTCCATTTTTAATGATCACATTTGTAGCAAATATTGTTGCTTCATCCGTTCCTGAATAACTTGAAACACTAATATCTTCTCGAATGGTTAGCTCATCAATACATTCTTGCTTTGAAATTAATTCACCATCCTTTTTTATCTTGGAAACAAACTCACTATAAGCATTTTTCATGGAATTTTTATCCCCATAAATATCCAAATGGTCTGCATCTATTGAAGTGATTAAAGCAATATCTGGCGAAAGCGTTAAAAAAGAACGATCATATTCATCTGCTTCTACTACCATTGTAGTAGCGTTTTTATTCAATAATAAGTTAGAGTTAAAATTCAAACTTACTCCTCCTAAAAAAGCAATACAATTAACACCACATTCATTTAAAATATGTGCAATTATTGAAGATGTAGTTGTTTTTCCATGTGTTCCTGCTACAGCAATTGTGAAGTAATTTTCGCTAATTAAACCCAACACTTCAGAACGTTTGTGCAGTTTAATTCCTTGCTCTTTTAAATAAACAGCTTCTTTATTTTCTTTCGGAATAGCTGGTGTGTAAATCACTAGCGTTCCTTCTTCTTTATTTTTTACATCTGCTGGAATTTGATTTACATCATCATCATAATGAATTTCAATACCTTCTAACTCTAATTGTTTTGTTAAAATCGTTTTTGTTTTATCATACCCAAAAACTTTACAGTTCAATGAATTAAAATAACGTGCAATTGCACTCATTCCAATACCTCCAACTCCAATAAAATAGACAGTATGTAGGTTTTTTAGATTCATTATCGCTTAATCAATTTAATTACTTCATCGGCAATAATATTTGCAGAATCATGAAATGCCATCTTTGCAACATTTTTCGATATTCTTTGCTGTTCTTCATCATCTTTAACCAAATCAATCAACGTAGAAATCAATTTTTCTTGAGCTTCCGCATCTTTCACTAATAACGCTGCGTTATGATTTACCAATGCCATTGCATTTTTTGTTTGATGATCTTCTGCTGCACTTGGTAATGGAATAAAAATTGTTGGCTTTGCAGCGATACTTAACTCAGAAACCGACATTGCTCCAGCTCTAGAAACTACCACATCTGCTACAGCATAAGCGTAATCCATTTTACTAATAAATGGCATCGTTTTAATTCCCTTGTCTTGGTATTTTGAAACTGCTATTGCTGCCTCATCAACATATAATTTACCTGTTTGCCAAACTAATTGTATATTATTTTTAGCCAACTCGTCTAACCCGGCATCTATTGCATGATTAATTGTTCTAGCGCCCAAACTACCCCCAACAACTAAAACCGTTTTTTTGTTTTCATCCAAACCAAAATATTCAATTCCTCTAATTCTTTTTGCTTCAAGATTTTTTATGTCTTGTCTTACAGGGTTTCCCGTTAGCATTATTTTTTCTTTTGGAAAAAATCTATCCATATTATCATAAGCAACACATAGCTTCTGAACCTTGCTAGCCAACAATTTATTGGTAATTCCTGGATAAGAGTTTTGTTCTTGAACCAAAGCAGGTACACCTAATTTTGTAGCCGCTTTTAACAACGGACCACTTGCATAACCTCCAACTCCAACTACAACATCAGGTTTAAATTCTTTTACAATTTTTTTCGCTTTTAACATACTTGCAATAAGCTTAAAGGGAAATTTTAAATTTTGAAGTGTCAACCTCCGCTGTAGCCCCATTATTGGTAACCCAATAATTTCATAACCAGCGGCTGGGACTTTCTCCATTTCCATTCTACCTAATGCTCCAACAAAAAGGATTTTAGTATCAGGATACTTTTCCTTTATTGCATTTGCTATTGCAATTGCCGGAAAGATGTGACCTCCCGTTCCTCCTCCACTAACAATTACTCTAAACTGCGACATTTACTTTTTTCTGTTTTGTTGATTTTTCTGATCTTCTACTTACGCTCAAAATTATTCCTATTGCTAAACAAGTAAACCAAATAGAAGTCCCTCCCATACTCACCAATGGCAAGGGCTGACCTGTAACTGGAAATAAATTTACAGCAACTGCCATGTTTATCATTGCTTGAAAAACGAGGCTAAAGGACAAGCCAACTGCCAAAAATGTCCCAAAGGTTTTTTCTGCTCTTTGAGCTATTTTTATTCCCCGATAAAACAATATAAGATACAGAATTATCACACCAAGTCCTCCTGCTAAACCGTATTCTTCAATTACAATAGCATAAATAAAATCAGAGTATGGATGCGGCAAAAAATTACGCTGAGTACTTCCCCCTGGACCTTTACCAAAAGGGTATGCGCTAGCTATTGCAATTTTTGCTTGGTCTGCCTGGTAATTCCCTTCCGAACCTCCTGCAGAAAATGATTCTATTCGTTTTGCCCAAGTTCCCATTCTAGGGAGTAAATCAGGTTTTGCTGAAGCAATTAACATCAACAACATCAAAGAAGCTAACCCTATCCCAATTAAGGATAATATGTATTTGATGTTTACCCTTCCGATAAACATTATGATTAAACTTGTTGTAAACAACATTGCTGCAGTAGAAAAATTGGCAGGAAGTATTAATCCGCACACTACTAAAACTGGCACCATAATGGGTAAAAAAGCTGATTTAAAATCTTGAATGTTATCCTGTTTTTTATAAAGCAATCGTGCTAAATACATAATTAACGCCAACTTTGCTAAATCAGATGTCTGGAAAGTTTGATTAATTACAGGAATAACTAGCCATCTACTCGCATCATTAATATTTGCTCCAAAAATTAAAGTTATAGCCAATAAGGGAATAGATATAAATATAGCAATTTGAGATATTCGAGAATAATATTTGTAATTCAAATTATGCGCTCCTAGCATGAGCCCAAATCCAACTACCAAAATAATTAAATGTTTAACCAAGTAATAAATGGTATCTCCATCTTTGTATTTATACGCCAATGTTACAATAGAGCTATAAACGGTTAACACTGATAAAATAGCCAACAGAAAAACCACTAGCCATATTATCCGATCTCCTTTTATGTATTTATCTACGAAACTCAATTATAAATTATTTAAAATAAAAATTACTAATCCTTTCAAAGTAGAGAGTTATGTAATTATTGCATCTATAATATTCCCAACAGTTTTTTCATCTTCTTTTGGAATACAAATCACTTCTTTTGTTAATGCTGTTCCGAAAATAGCGATCCTCACCGCCTCTTCAAAATCCATAACAGCAATTAACAACACACTAACTCCTTCTAATTGAGCTAAAGCTATGTCTACATTTTCACTAATAATAATTATTTGATCAACATATTTTCCAATAACTTTATTTCCTTTATCTAAAAATTCATTCAAATGAATTTTATCAATAATTATGGCACATTTCTCTTTTTGAGAACATTGTTCAATCACTTGATCAATGCTAGAATAATAAAACTGTTGGCCTGATATATTGATCAGTTTTTTCATTTATAACGCTTTTACAGCTCTTTTAAATTGATGACCTCTATCCTCATAATTGTCAAACAAATCGAAACTTGCACAAGCAGGAGATAATAGCACAGTATCCCCTTTTCTGCTTAATCGATATGCCATATTTACTGCATCTTGAGCAGTTTCTGTATCAACGATATCTTCAATAATATCTCCGAAAGCTTCATGAATTTTATGATTATCTTTTCCTAAACAAACAATTGCTTTTACTCTATCGCCAACTAATTCAGCTAACATTTCATAATCATTGCCTTTATCAACACCTCCAACAATCCACACTATTGGGTTCTGATAGTTTTCTAATGCATACCATGTTGCATTTACATTGGTAGCTTTTGAATCGTTAATGAACGTGATTCCATGAACTTTACCAACCTCTTCCAAACGGTGTTCAATATTTTTAAAGTCTGTTAAACTTTCTCTTATTACTTCTTTTTTAAGGTCAAGTACTCTACCTGCAATTCCTGATGCCATTGAATTGTACAAGTTGTGCTTTCCTTGTAATGCTAGTTCTGTAATTTTCATTTTAAATAATTTATTATTAGTGTTAATTATTAAATTCTCTTTATTTATATAACCTCCTTCGGAGATAACTGTTTTTATACTAAATGGGTGTTTTACACCTTCATATTTTTCGTTTTCTAATTCTTTTCTTATTACTTCATCATCATAACAATAGATGATTTCGTTGTACTTGGTTTGATTTTGAAGTATTCTAAATTTAGATGCTGCATAATTCTCAAACTTATTATCATATCGATCCAAATGGTCGGGCGTTATGTTCATAATCACTGCGATATCAACCTTAAAATGAAACATTCCATCTAACTGAAAACTGCTCAACTCCAACACATAAAACCCTTTATCTTCTTCAGCAACCTGTCTAGCGAAACTGTCGCCAATATTTCCTGCCAGCCCAACATCTAATCCAGTTTTTTTAAGAAGATGATAAGTCAACATTGCTGTAGTCGTTTTACCATTACTCCCTGTAATCCCAATAATTTTTGCATTGGTATACCTCCCCGCAAACTCTATTTCAGAGATTACTCGAATTCCTTTTTCTTTGATTTTTACAATCAATGAAACCGCATCTGGTATTCCCGGACTTTTTACTACTTCTGCTGCATTTAAAATTTTAGCTTCCGTATGCTTTCCTTCCTCCCATTCAACATCAATACTTTTAAGAACACTTTTGTACCTATCTTTTATTTCTCCTCTATCCGAAACAAATACCTCAAACCCTTTTTTTTTCGCCAAAATAGCTGCTCCTACACCACTTTCTCCTCCACCTAAAATGACGAGTCTTTTACTCATTTTATCTCAACTTTAAAGTCACAAACGTTAACATTGCCAACATTATCCCCACAATCCAAAACCGAGAAACAATCTTAGCTTCATGCATATTTTTTTTCTGAAAATGATGATGTAATGGTGCCATTAAAAACACTCTTTTTCCTTCTCCATACCTCTTTTTGGTATATTTGAAATAACCAACCTGAATCATTACTGATAAATTCTCCACCAAAAATATCCCACACAACAATGGGATTAACCACTCTTTTCTTACTGCAAATGAAAAGACTGCGATAATTCCACCAAGTGCTAAACTCCCCGTATCGCCCATAAAAACTTGTGCTGGATAAGAATTATACCATAAGAAACCAATACACGCTCCTACAAAAGCAGAAATAAATATTACCAACTCACCAGAATCAGGGATATACATAATGTTCAGATAATCAGCAAAAACTGTATTACCAGATACATAGGCGAAAATTGCTAATGTTATCCCGATAATAGCGGAAGTTCCTGTTGCCAAGCCATCCAATCCATCGGTCATATTTGCTCCGTTAGAAACTGCAGTTACAATTACGATCACGACAATAATGAATAAAATTCCACCCAAGGTGTAAGCATATTTACCAGCCCAACTTGTTAATGAAGCATAATCAAATTCATTGTTTTTCATAAAAGGAATAGTAGTAACTGTAGATTTCACTTCTTCCCAAGTATAATTTTCTGACGATTCTTTTACTTCATCATTAATTAATTCACGACTAACATGTGAAGGTGCAGCATCATTGTAAATTTTTTGTTTTACAATTACTCCATCATTAAAATAAAGGATAGACCCTACAATAATTCCAACACCAACTTGACCTAACACTTTAAATTTCCCTGCTAATCCTTCTTTATTCTTTTTAAATACTTTTATATAATCGTCAATAAAACCAATCAATCCTAACAAAACAGTAGAGACTATCATTAGAATAATGTAGATATTATCCAATTTCGCAAATAAGATTGTAGGAATTAAAATCGCTGCCAAAATAATCAAACCACCCATTGTTGGTGTTCCCTGTTTTTCGATTTGTCCTTGCAAACCTAAATCTCTTACAACTTCTCCAACTTGCATTAATTGAAGTTTTTGGATAATTCGTTTACCAATTACCATCGAAATAATTAACGAACCAATTAATGCAAAAGCAGCTCTAAACGTAATGTATTGAAACACTCCCGCTCCTGGGAAGTTTAATTCTTGTAAGTATGTAAATAAGTAATATAACATTAGTTCCTCATAAGTTTAAAAGTTGAGTCTAAAATTTCCATATCGTCAAATGGCATTTTCTCGCCATTAATCTCTTGATATTTTTCATGTCCTTTTCCTGCTACCAAAATGATATCTCCATCATTTGCCAAAGAACAAGCAGTTCTTATTGCTTCTTCTCTATTTGTAAT
>JAESTF010000243.1 GCA_016763795.1 Flavobacteriales bacterium | reverse complement strand
GGGATTGTTATGTTAGTAATGTTTGGTTTTCCGACTAAAGGAATCCAAATTGGTAGTTCTACCTTAAAATTCCCAACTGTAACTGATTTTTTTCTTCCAAAAATAAAAGAAGATAGTTTATCAAAAATGAAAGAAGATTTAGCCGAATTATTTGATTCAACTGTTGTAGTAACCCAAATAGATTCTACTATTATTCAACATAAATTAGATTCATTAAAAAAATTCAGACAAAGTTTACAACTTAATGATAAAGGAAAATCGGCTATGCATCGCTTTTTTTCTGCATTAGATAATGCTAAGAAAAGGAAAGTAAGAATAATGCACTATGGCGATTCGCAAATTGAAGCCGATAGGATTACTTCTTACATCAGAAATGAGTTACAAAAAAAATTTGGTGGTTATGGAGCAGGTTTGTTTCCAATTATACCAGTTGCCAGAAAAATGAGTGTAAATACTGAATATTCCGAAAATTGGAAACGTTATCCTGGATTTGGAAGAAAAGACACAACTGTTAAACACGTGAAATATGGCGCATTAATGGCTTTTTGTAGGTATTCTCCAATCCCTAAAGCCAATATAATTAACGACAGTCTCAACTATGAAGCTTGGTTAAAAATTAAAAAACCAAGAGCTTCTTACGGAAGAACAAAATCTTACACTCAGCTCAAAGTATTTTTAAGTAATTCTCATACAGATATCAAGTATAAAATAACAGCTGATGGTGTTGATATAGTGAAAGGAGTTATAGCCCCTAACACTCCTTTTCAAACACTAAAAGCAAATTTCACAACCACTCCAAATGAGATATTAATTACTTTTAATGGAGGCGATAGTCCTGATATTTATGGTGTTTCTTTAGAGGGAAGTAATGGTATTGTGATGGATAACATTCCTTTGAGAGGATCTTCTGGAACAATTTTCACCAAACAAGATGCAACACTTTTGAGTAATATGTACGCAAGCCTCTCTCCTAATCTAATTATAATGGAATTTGGTGGGAATACAATTCCCTACATCAAAACAGATAAAGCAGCAACAGATTACGGAAGATGGTTTAAATCTCAAATTAATTTTATGAAAAGAAGAAACCCTAATGCTGCAATTATTGTTATTGGTCCAGGTGATATGTCAGTTAAAGAAGGTACTGAGTTTGTCACCTATCCCTATTTAGAAGCTGTTAGAGATGCCATGAAAGATGCAGCAATAAGCTCTGATTGTGTTTTTTGGGATATGTACGAGGTTATGGGAGGTAAAAACTCTATGCCTAAATGGGTGGATGCCGAGCCTTCTTTAGCTGCTTCCGATTATATTCATTTTAGTCCGAAAGGAGCAAAAAAAATTGCAGAAATATTTAATACAAAGTTGTTTGAAATGTATAATGCATACAAACATCCAAATCAAAAAAAGGAAGAAACAGTTAATGACAGTATTCAATAAATATACAATTGGGGCTCTACTTACACTTTGTTCGTTAATAACTATCGGACAAAGTAATCCTCATTTATTACCCGAACACAATTTTGTAGTTTATGATTCTACCGATATTCGTTTTTATAATGATAGCTCTAACTACACTAATTTTTTCGAAAAATTAGATAAATTAATCTTTGAAGGGAAAGGAAAAGTTAGAGTAATGCAAATGGGAGGCTCTCACATTCAAGCCGATATTTGGTCGGATCAATTACGTAAAAACTTCCAGACACTTTCGCCTAATTTAAATGGTGGAAGAGGTTTTTTATTTCCCTACCGGTTGGCTCACACTAACAATCCCTACTATTACAAATGTACCTCTACAGGAGAATGGGAAGGTTTTAGAAACTCCTTGATGAAACAACATGCTACTTGGGGAACTTCGGGAATTACAGCAACAACAAAAGACAGTGCTGCAACACTAAAGTTTTATTTTAGAGGCGATGATACTCCCTATTATGATTTTAACAGTATAAAAATATTTCATGATGTAGATTCTACCAACTACTGTATAGAATTGATTTCTGACACTTGTTCTCTCATCAGAATAAATAAAGAGATTGGTTATACTGAGTTTGTTTTCGATCACTATGTAGATTCTTTTGAATTGAACATTTATCGTGTTGATACTGTACCATCTTCTTTTAATTTATATGGAATTAGCTTAGATAATGATGATCCAGGAATTATATATACTTCTGTTGGTGTAAACGGAGCAAGTACTAAAAGCTATTTGAGATGCGAATTGTTTACCAAACATTTAAAAGAAATTAATCCAGATTTAGTCATCTTCTGTATTGGAATTAACGATGCTTATGATCCTAATTTTTGTGAAAATTGTTATGAAAATAATTATGACACCTTAGTAAAATGGATTCAATCTGTTAATCCAAATGTGGAGTTCTTATTTGTTACCAATAACGATAGTTACTACAAAAGGAGATATCCCAATAAAAGAGTTTTTGGTGCTCGTGATGCAATGATTAGATTAGCAAATAAACATAATTCAGGTATGTGGGATATGTTTAATGTGATGGGAGGATTAGGTTCTTGTACCAACTGGATAAAAAATGGATACGCTAAAAAAGACAAAATTCACTTGACCAAAAACGGATATATCTTAATGGGAGATTTAATGTTTTCTTCCATTATGAAGGAATACAATAAACACCTCCAAATTTCAAGTACTGAATGATTAAAGCTGTAATATACGATATGGATGGAGTTATTATTGACTCTGAACCACTATGGCGAGAAGCCTTAATTCATTGCTTTAATAAAGTTGGTTTTGATTTTACACAGGATAAATGTAGAATTACCCAAGGAATGCGATTAATTGAAGTAGTTGAATATTGGTACGCAGAACAACCTTGGGAAGGAACAAGTATAAAAGACGTAGAACAAGACATTCTTAAAAAAGTTACTAATTTAATTTCAGAAAAAGGTGTAGCAATCAAAGGTGTATATGAATCTTTAAATTATTTTAAAGATAAAGGTTATAAAATTGCTTTAGCCTCCTCCTCTGCCATGTCATTAATAAATGTAGTCTTAGAAAAGTTAGACATTACAACAAAATTTGAGGTAATTAATTCAGCTGAACATTTAGATTATGGAAAACCACATCCTGAAATTTTTATTAAAACAGCACTACAATTAAATGTTAGCCCTACAGAATGTTTGGTGATAGAAGATTCTTTTCACGGAGTATTAGCTGCGAAAGCTGCACTAATGAAAGTTATTGCTATTCCTGAAGAAAAATATCATAACAACCCTCGATTTAGCATTGCTGATTACAACATAAAATCATTAAACGAATTAGTACAAATTACTTTTGGATGAAATAACGAACATATCCCAATGGTTCTCTTGGTTTTTTAGCTGGGAAAACATTAAGCATATCTTTACTTATAACGAAGGTGAACCATTAATTTTTACTGCGTTTTTCTTTTGGGGATTCTTTGCTTTTGTATTGGCCTTCTACTCTATTATTCACAAGAAAAGAGCAATGCGAAACGCTTTTTTGTTTTTAGTAAGTCTTTTCTTTTACTATAAAACAAGCGGATTATTCATTAGTATCCTACTCTTCTCTACCCTTTCCGATTATGGTATTGGACACCTAATTCATCATGCTAAAAATCAATTTGCTAAAAAATCATTCCTCGCAATAAGTGTTATTATTAATCTTTTTGTGCTCTGTTACT
>JAESTF010000242.1 GCA_016763795.1 Flavobacteriales bacterium | reverse complement strand
TAAGGAATAACAGACAGTGCTACAGAAATAGACTACCCCGCTTTGGTGGGGAAAAGCTGAAAAGGTGAGGTAAGAGCTCACCGGCTGTGAAAGTAATTTTGCAGGATGGGTAAACCTTCGGAGCTGAAAAATCAAATAAACCAAGAATTGAGGGCTTCTCGTCCAATCTTGGAGGGTAGATTGTTAATGGATAGGGGCAACTTTATTCTTAGATAAATGATAGAACTCGACAGAATCTGGCTTATAGATTTGCATTTTAAAACCTACCTTTTGGTGGGTTTTTTAATTGAAAAGATGATTTTTCTTAACTAAATTAGATTAATTTTGTATTCAAATTATGCTTTATGTTAATATTGCTTTCTCCTGCTAAAAAATTAAATGAACAAAGTCAAAACCTTGATGGTTGTACATCTCCAATTTTTGTAGAAAATTCAGAGAAATTAATAAAATCATTGAAGAAATATTCTCCGAAAAAGTTAGGTAAGTTAATGAAACTTAGTGACGTTTTATCTGAGTTAAATGTTAAGAGATATGCTGAATGGGATGTTAATCATACAGAAAATGTATTTCCAGCAGCACTTACTTTTAATGGAGAAGTTTACGCAGGTTTGAATGCTATTTCTTTCTCAAAAAAAGAAAAAGAAACGGCTCAAAATAACCTTAGAATATTATCTGGTTTATATGGTATTTTAAAGCCTTTCGATTTAATTCACCCGTATCGGTTAGAGATGGGAACTAAACTTAAGGTTGGAAGAACTAATAACTTATATGAGTTTTGGGGAGATAAAATTGTTGACGAAATCAACCTGAATTTAACAGCTCAAAAAGAAAATGTGCTGGTTAACTTAGCTTCTAATGAGTATTTTAAATCGATTAATAAAAAGAAATTGGATGCAAGAATAATTACTCCTCTATTTAAGGATTTTAGTAACGGACAGTATAAAACAGTTATGGTTTATGCTAAAAAGGCTAGAGGAATGATGGCAGCTTACATTATTAAGAATAATATAGAAAAAGCAGAAGACCTTGTTGCATTTGATTCAGCAGGGTATTGTTACAACAAAAAAGCTTCTACAGAAAACGAATTGGTTTTTTATAGAGGATAATTAGAAGAGGGTTTTTAGTTGATAGTGTATCGATAAAAAACACTAAAAACAAAACACCAACAACTATAAACTAAAGAATATGAAAGAAGTAGGTCAGATTTTAGAATTAGAAGCGTTAAAAGTAACTCCGCAAGGAATTTATTTAATTAACGATGAGGAGCAAGAAATTTTATTGCCAAACAAATATGTGCCAGCCGATTTAAAACTGGGTGATATGATTGAAGTTTTTGTTTATACAGATTCTGAAGATAGGCCTATTGCTACAACTTTAGATCCTAAAGTAAAGTTAAATCAATGTGCTTTTTTAAAATGTTTGGATGTAAACCAGTATGGTGCATTTTTCGATTGGGGAATGGAAAAAGATTTAATGGTTCCGTTTGCTGAACAATTTTTAAAAGTTACAGCAGGTAAGCGTTATTTAGTTTACCTATATCTAGATGAAGTAACCAATCGTATGGTAGGTACTACCAAAATGGGACGATTTATCAGAAAAAATAAAATAGAAATAAATACGGGTGACCAAGTTGATTTATTGGTTAGTGGAGAAACCGAAATAGGTTATAAAGTAATTGTAAATAATAAACACTACGGAATGGTGTTTAAAAATGAAGTATTCAAAAAAGTAGAGATAGGGGATAAATTTACGGGCTATTTACAACGTGTTCGGAAAGATGATAAAATGGACATTACTCTAAATAGTTCTAGTTTAACTGATGTTGAAGTATTGGCAAACAAAATATTTGAACGTTTATTGAAAGAAGATGGTAAACTAAATTTTTCTGACAAAAGCGCTCCAGAAGTTATTTATAAAGAATTTCAGGTAAGTAAAAAAGCATTTAGACGTGCTACTGGAATGCTTTATAAAGAACGTAAAATTTTAATTACACCAGAGGATATCACGTTAGTTAAGGAGTAATGAATTTATCTAATCGGGATCAAAGAGTTTACTTGAAATAAATGAAAGGTTGTATAATTAATTTTAGATTTCGAAAGAATCAAATTCAGAATAACTTATTATTCCTTTATTCTTAAATGTTATTTCAACATATTTAGTCCACTCTCTATCTTTTGGGTCTTTATACTCTATCTTAAAACTATCTACATATTTTAATGAGAGTATCAGAGGTTCTAATCTATAAAATTGCCCAAAAAACCAGATAGTAGGAACTCCGTATTTTAGTTTTTCAGTCACATTTAGTTTATGAATTTCTATCTGGGAATTGCCTTTGTTTACTAAGTGTTTAATTAGTTTATTTTTACACTCATAATAGGTTACATACCCCTTGGATATCCTATATAGGAATAATAAAAATAAAATGGTTATACCTATATTAAGAATGAAATTATTCATTGATGCTCATACGCTTACTAAAACTACGTCATTGCGAGAAACGAAGAAATGACGTAAAAGAATTAAGAATTCTTCTCTTCAAATCCTTTCACAATATCCTCCAATGATTGTCCTTGTAATAAGATAGAAGCTTTAGCACTTTCTACAAAAGGGTTCTCTGGATATTTCTCAATAAATTCTTCATATGTTTTTACTGCTAATTCATCTTCATGTAACATATCACCAATAATCATTGCTTTATAAAACAATGCAAGTCCAGCCTTTTCGTGGTCGGGCTTACGTGCTATTAAATCGTTAAAGTGTTTAATAGCAACATGAGGCTTATTAAGCTCTTTAGCTAATTCTCCTGCATAAAATTGGTAGTCTAATGAATTTGCTTCAAAGCTATGAAATTCGATATAATCTTCATAAGCTGCTAAAAGTTTCTCAGCATGTTTACTGTCAAATTTTAAGCTTAAGGAATCTCCAAAAGATAATTCACTTAGTCTCCCAATCTCTGCGGTACGTTCTTCGTAAGTGTCAATTGGGTTGGCAACAACTTCTGCTTCTTCAACTTTAATTTCAGGATCTCCCGAACAGCTAGCTAAAATTATTGTTGGAATTATGATGTAGAGTAGTTTTTTCATTTTTTTTAATGTTTTGCTTTTACCAGTGGAAATTTCATTCTGTAATTTACTTTAATATTTCCTTTAGCAATATCGTTTAATTTCCCTTTAATTAATCGTTTTCTTAATGGGTTTATTTTATCGGTAAATAAAACAGTCTCAATGTGATCATATTCATGCTGAATGACACGTGCGGCTATACCATCTAATGTTTCTTCAATCAATTCAAATTTTTCATTATAGTATTCAATGGTAATATTTGGTTGTCTGCTAACATCTTCTCTAATACCAGGAATACTTAAGCAACCTTCTTCAAATTTCCATTCCTTGCCAGATTCTTCTACAATTATTGGATTAATATAAATACGTTTAAATCCTTCTAATTCAGGGTGCTCATCATCTTCATTAAAACCAGAAGCATCAACAATAAATAAACGAATGGCTCTACCAATTTGTGGAGCAGCTAATCCAACACCTTTGGCTGCATACATTGTATCAAACATATCCTCAATTAATAAATTTAAATCAGGATAATCTTGTTCTATTTCTTTAGTTTCTTCCCTCAAGACAGGTGTTCCGTATGCTACAATTGGTAATATCATGTTACAAAAGTATTAATAATAAATGATAGAATGATTAATTGTAAAAATGCTTTAATACTTTTACCAAATGATAAAAAAAATAGTAGGAGCTGCATTATTACTTGTTTTATTTGGTTGTGAAGAGCAAATTGTAAAAAAACAAAAAATGGTTGTTGAAGGTTATGCTCAAGGAACCACTTACAATATTGTTTATATTAGCAATAGTGGAATTGATTACCAAAGAGCAATTGATTCTACATTAATTGAAATTGATAATTCTCTTTCTACGTATCAAAAAAAATCTATTATTTCTAAATTTAATCAGGCAGATTCTATTATAGCAGTAGATAAAATGTTTACAGATGTTTTTAATATTTCTAAACAAATTTATGAAGTTTCTAGTGGTGCTTTTGATCCTACAGTTGCTCCAATAGTAAATGCATGGGGTTTTGGTTTTGAAAATTTACATTCAACAGATAGTTTAGTGATAGATAGTTTAAATCAGTTTGTTGATTTTACAAAAATTACGTTGCAAGATGGAAAAGTGATAAAACCTACAAAAGGAATGATGTTAGATTTTAACGCAGTAGCTCAAGGTTATTCTGTTGATGTTTTAGCTGAATTATTAGATTCGAAAGGGATTAAAAATTATTTAGTTGAAGTAGGGGGAGAGTTGAAAGCAAAAGGTGTAAACATGAATGATACTTTATGGAGAATAGGAATAGATAGACCGATAGCTGGTTTAGAAGAAAGAGAAATTGAAGCAATCGTTAATTTAGATAATAAAGCATTGGCGACTTCTGGTAATTATCGAAAATTTTATGAAAAAGATGGAATGAAATATTCTCATACCATTAATCCAAAAACAGGTTATCCTGTAGTACATAATTTGTTGAGTGCTACAGTTATAACTGATAATTGTGGGGAAGCAGATGCTTATGCTACTGTTTTTATGGTAATAGGATTAGATGAGTCAAAAAAAATATTATCAAAAAATAAAAACCTTGAAGCTTTACTAATTTATAGTAGCGAAAATGGTGATTTACAGACTTTTATAACGGATAACTTAAAAAGTAATATAGAGTTAAACCTTGATAAAAAATAGATGTAACTATTAAAATACTCGTTGAACTTGTTTTTTAACAAATAAATCGGAAGATTTGTATCTCTTTAACTAAACAAACTTAAAAGAAAGGAAGATGGAAGGAAAAGACAACAATAATCAAGGTGAATACAGACAAGAGGAAGTGTTCTCTAAAGCTGTAAGAGCAGGGAAAAGAACTTACTTTTTTGATGTAAAAGCAACACGTGCTGAAGATTATTATTTAACAATTACAGAAAGTAAGAGAAGATTTAATAATGATTCTCAAAAATTCTTTTTTGAAAAGCATAAATTGTTTTTATATAAAGAAGATTTTGAAAAATTTTCTGGTGGATTAGAAGAAGCAATTGCAAAGATTAAGGAATTAAAAGCAGAACAGGGAGAAGAAATTGTAGAGAAAGTTACAACAGAATTTTCTGATGTTAGCTTTGATGATTTGGGAAGTGATAAAGCTGAATAAAAGGATTTAATATAAATGAAAAGGGCTACTAATTATTAGTAGCCCTTTTTTTGTGAGGTATTTTATTTAAAGAAGTAAACATAAGAATCTTCAGCAATAATATGTGCTGGCTTTGGAAATTCAGCATGTAATACTAATGCATTTTGATGGTGATGTTCTAACTCACTTAGTTTATTTCGGTTTAATAAAATTACGGTAGAATGGCCATGATGATCAGTTTTATCTAGAATAGTAGTTTTATTAAAATCACATTGCCAATGAGTTTCGTCCATATCTTCTTTGTATGAAACCTCTATTGTTGGCATCTTAAAATAATCATGTTCTCCAATTCCTTCAAAATCGAAGACTATTCTTACTAATCCTCCTTCAAAAAACAAATTATCATTTGTTAATCCTAATTCTTTAAATGATAATTTTCCTGCGGTTGGTGATGAAAAGTTTATTTTTATTTCTCCTTGATTGATTTCTACTGTTTGACTCATAATTCATGTTAGATTAAAGGTTTATAACTACCATAAAATTATTCCTATAAGTATAAAAAAAGACTGATGAATATCAGCCTTTTGAGTGTTCTATGTCAAGAATGCATTCTATTTAGAGTTGTATTTTTGAATGATAGGAATAAGATCTTTAATGGTAGATTCATCTATATTTATTTCCTTCAAGATTTCGGGTTTATCTTTTATCAATTCTAAAATTAATGAACGAAATATTTTTTTTCTTTTCCTTACTTCAATAAATTCTTCACTATTTTTCTTTTTAAGAATAAATACTTCTGTGGGAGTATCTGAGCTACTCATTCCTGTTGCTCCAAAATCACTATGTCCAGGAGAAGAACAAATGAAATTATATGAATATAGATTAATGTTACCCTCCATTCTAATAGAAACT
>JAESTF010000241.1 GCA_016763795.1 Flavobacteriales bacterium | reverse complement strand
GTTGTATGATAATTTTGGAGCAATAAAAACCAGAAAAGAGGCATTAAGAGCTTTGAAATTAGATGAACAATATAATTATATGCTGTTTTTTGGTATTGTAAGGAAGTATAAAGGCTTGGATATCTTATTAAAAGCTTTCGCAGATAAAAAACTAAATAATGGTTCGTTAAAATTAATTGTTGCAGGAGAATTTTATGAGGCTGATACAGAATATATTAACCTCATAAAAAAGCACGATTTAATAGATGCTGTTATTATAACTAAATCTTTTATACCAGATGATGAGGTGGTAAATTATTTTTGTGCTGCAGATATTATTGTTCAGCCTTATAGAAACGCAACACAAAGTGGAGTAACACAAATTGCTTATCATTTTAACAAGCCAATGTTGGTGACTGATGTTGGAGGGTTAAAAGAGATTGTTCCAGATGGTAAAGTAGGTTATGTGGTAGATCCTAATGAAAAAGCAGTTACCAAAGCGTTAGTTGATTTTTATCAAAACAATAGAGCTGATGAATTTATAAAAGGCGTAACCGAAGAGAAGAAAAAATACAGTTGGAACAAAATGGTGGAGACTGTTGAATGCCTTTATAAAGAATTGTAGTGAATTTTTTTGTTCCTCGCGAAGGCGGGGATCCAGAAAAAATAAATTCTAAGAAAAAGGTAATGAATAAATTCTATGTTTATATTTTAGCAAGTAAAAGAAACGGAACCATTTATATTGGTGCTACTGATGATTTAGTACGCAGAATGTTAGAGCATAAGAATAAAACATTTCAAGGGTTTACGGCTAAATATAATGTTACAGCATCAGTTTATTTTGAATTGTTTGAAGATCAAAATGAAGCATTTATTCGTGAGCGACAAATGAAAGAGTGGAATAGAGCATGGAAGTTAAAGCGAATTGAGAAAGATAATCCTAATTGGGAAGATTTATCTGAACAGTGGTATTAATATGTTTTAAAACTGGACCCCCGCCTTCGGGAGGAACGAAAACCTCAATTTACTCCTTCAGAATCTTTTTAGTAATTATTGCTCCATTTTCTGTTTGTAGTTGTAAAAAGTAAATGCCTTTTGGTTCATCTATATCTAATCTAATAAAATCGGTAGAAAGATATTCTTTAGTTATAATGACTTGACCTAAACTATTCGTTAACGTGGTTTTTAAATTGGTTAATCTTTCTCCTAAATCAATATTAATAGACCCTCTTGTTGGATTGGGGTAAAGTGTGAATTTAGAAATCTGTTGAACTTAATCAATAGATGTAATTAAAGGGTTACAAACTGTATTGTCATATGAGGATGCAAGATGGTTAGTATAATCCACTTCACTATAATTAATATCATCAAAATAATCAAAGATTTTATTATCAATTATTGATGTAGATGTTGTTCCCCACCAATTATTTTTTGCGTTAATATTATTTATCGTATAATTTTTTAAGTTATAATTTGAGTTGCTAATAATGTTTGTATTATTGATCGTTGCAAAGTCTGTAGATAATATGTCGATACCTACACTATTATTTGTAATAGTTGTAGAGGTGATAGTTAGGCTATTCGTTGGGAATGTACCAGTGTTCCATGGGTTATGTTTTTGTATGGCAGTTCCTGTATTGTTTCCAGTAATTTGAGAACAAATTACTTCTCCATGGCCTAAAATGATTCCGGTGGTAGAATTGTAATTGATTATACTTCCTTCAATATTAACTTCTCCTCGAGGAAGATTTATTGGTGAGTTATTAAGTTCACTATTTAAAATGGTGATTGGTCCTCTTGGACTACTTCCCCATAAAGATTCACCTAATGGAGAATTCGTTATAGTTGAATTGAGAACGTTCAAATTAGCCCCACAACATCCTATTCTAAAATCTGAATTAGCTACTGTACTTTGATTTATTATAATTCCATAATTGTAAGGACCTATTTCAAATATAGAATTCGTTATTGTGCTATTTATTAATTCAATTGGTTCACTTGCAGGAGGGTATCCTAATAGGATTGTGTTTTCTATATTAGAGTTTTCTATGATAAGTTTTGCACTAGTTGCAATGCCCTTGGTTTTTATTTCCGTATTTATAAATAAGAGGTTTGAAGTGTATAAGGTATCTGAATTCTTAATTAGATCTTCGAACATTTCCATTTCATCAGCCAGCTGAAGAGATCTTTTTGGACCATTAAATATTGAATGTACTATTTGGCTATTACTCAAATCGGTACTCTTAAAAATAATCATTGCCTTTTCCCATTCACTATTGTCAGTATAATTTCCATTAAATATAATTGGTAAGGCGTTTGTTCCTAAAACAGAAATACTTCCTTTTACCAATAGTTCATAGTTGGCATTATAGTTAATTTCAACTCCTGGCTCAATAGTTAGGGTCACGCCATCGGCTACTTGAACATCTGCTGTTAAAATATATGGGCTTCCAGCGAGATTCCAAACGGTATTAGTAAAATATGGGCCTCCAACATTAGTTTGAGATTTTAATGTTGTAGATGTAGTTAAAAGTATAGTAAGTAATATTAAAATGATTGCAATTATTCTCATACTTAAAATTTGTTGATTTAAATCAAATGTAGTGAACTGTACGATTCGAAATTGATGGGGTTATACTTTTCTTTTAAACGGTAAGGTTTTGCGATTAAACGGTTATGAAAAAAGCCATCCCTTTCAGGATGGCCTTGTTTATCGTAATGCTTTTTATTGATTAGTTATTATCTGGTAAGAAAGAATAACGCTTAGCGTAATCTAACATTTGTGTTGTAAAGTCTTCTGGATAGCTTACAGTAATAGCTGTAATTTCTCCAGCATCATTCATCACAGGGGTTAACACAGGGTTAATAAATCCACTGTAAGGTGCAACATTCAATTTAGCAACTCTTTCCAACACTTCTGCATGGATAGCTTGGTCAACTTGTACTCCGTAGTTTTCTACTAAATCTTTACCAGCTTGGTAATCTCCTTCAGATTTAATTTTTTGAATTAATTGTAATAAGTCACCAAAAATCACTCTTAATTTATCATAATCGTTTACAATAAAATAAGTTTTACCATCTTTTACTTTCTTTTCAATTACATTGTCAGCAGCACCTTTTTCCATTGCCCAAGCAGCAACTAATTGCCTGTTTCTCATGTGAGCTTCTTCGATAACTGCACCTGGCTCT
>JAESTF010000240.1 GCA_016763795.1 Flavobacteriales bacterium | reverse complement strand
AGAATTAACAGTAATTGAAAACACAACAACCATTACTACAGTTGATTATATAACAATTTGTGTTAGTACAGATTCTACATTGATTACTTACGGTAATGATGGTGGTTGGCCATATAGCCAAGATACTACTTATAGCTCTTCTGATACAATATGTGAAACTATTTATGAATGTAGAGACTTTTGTTTCCGATATGTCCCATGGCCGGCTATTCCAGACTCTATCCCCGTATTGATACCATTAAGCTGCGAAGACGTTGCAGCAAACGATATTGCGAACTCCATAGAACATATAGTGTATGAGTACATACAAGCAAAAGTAGATAGTTTTGAAGCCGATTACATGAACACCTGTGTAAATCCAGACAGTATTAACGATAACTTTTGGTTAACCTACCCATTGGGCTACCACCATTATACACTCTATTATTACAATAGAGCAGGAAGTTTAATAAAAACCGTACCACCACAAGGAGTCGATTTATTAGATAATGATGCGAACAACGATAATTTCGACCAAGTAGGGATGAACAGAAATACAGCCCCTCACCATCGTTTTATTACCGATTATGAATACAATAGTTTGGGGCAGCTCATTAAACAAAATACACCAGATGGAGGAACCTCTGAATTCTATTATAACAATTTAGGACAACTCCGTTTTTCTCAAAATGCCCAACAATTAATAGACACTGTTTATAGTTATACAAAATACGATAAATTGGGCAGAATAATAGAAGTAGGAGAAAGTAGACAAGCAGCACTAAATGGAGATTTTTATGCAGCACATAACCTTAAAAATATTATTTTCCCAGATAACGCAACATTTAATGCTCAAATAACCTACACAGTTTATACTAGCGCTGCAAATGTGAGTTACTTAAATGATAATATGACGACACAACGTTACCTCTTAAACAGAATAAGTTATACCTATACCGATGAAGATGGACAACCAGGAACCACAGATGACCAAACATTTACCTATTATAGTTACGATGCGCATGGTAATGTAGAATGGTTAATACAAGATATACCAGGATTTTTAGACAAACAATATGTACGTTACCAATATGATTTAGTGAGCGGAAACGTATTAAAAGTAGGTTATAACGAAGGCAGAATGGACGAATTCTATCACCGTTATAGTTATGATGCCGACAATAGAATAACCTTAGCAGAAACCTCTACAAACAATGTAACGTGGGAAAAAGATGCAGGATACGAATACTATACCCACGGACCATTAAAACGAACTAAAATAGGAGAAGATAACGTACAAGGGTTAGATTATGTATATACCATAAACGGTTGGTTAAAAGCATTAAACCATCCTAGTTTTGATGCAAACATAGATCCCGGACAAGATGGAACCAATAACTTTGCAAAAGATGTATTTGCCATGCAATTGAACTACTTTACAGGCGATTTTAATCGTTCTTTAAGCCCATTTAATAGCAGCAATACATCAAGCTTAAACCCTGCAACAAATAGAGACTTATACAACGGTAACATTAGTACTTGGACATCTAATAATTTAATAAGCTCATTAGACTTAAACCCAGTTTACCCGGGGTTAACAGGCCACCAATACCGTTATGATGAATTAAACAGAATTAGAATTGCCGATTTTAAAGAACAAGTAACCAGTGCTAGTTTCTTAGCAACATCCGATTTTGGTACCACATATAATTACGATGCCAATGGCAACCTGTATAACCTAACCAGAAACGGGAATACAGCAGGATCTCCAGCTAACCCATTAAACATGGATGATTTAGCTTACCGTTATTACAATGGAAGTGGCAATGTGAATACTACAGGATTAAGATCAGAATTTGAATCTAACCGTTTAGCCTCTGTAACAGATGGAGTAGGGAGTAGTAATTACGCCATAGATATAGATGGACAAACACTCAATAATTATACCTATGATGATATAGGGAACCTTACCTCAGACGTAAGCGAAGAAATAGATGAAATTAAGTGGACAGTTTACGGTAAAGTAAAAGAAATCATTAGAACAACAGGATCAAGTAAACCAACCCTTAAATTCATTTACGATGCCTCCGGTAACCGTATAGCTAAAATAGTAATACCAGATGTAAACGACCCAGCTCAAACAACAATAACTTGGCACAGCAGAGATGCCTCAGGTAATGTAATGGCAATTTATAAATCGGTATATGAAACCAACCCAACAGGATTAACAGAAAACATATACCTAAAAGAGCAATCCATTTATGGAAGCAGCCGTGTTGGAGAACGAAAAGATGACATATTAATTAAAACAATAGACCATCCAACAGTTGGTAACCCAACAGAACTAGCAATGAGTTTAAATCAAAAAAGTACAGAAAGCACCAACATGTTAATAGGAGTACAAAAGCCCTTTAGCATAGTGTACTTACCTCCTTTTACCATGCTTGTACCCAAACAAGGAGCCAAGCAAGATGTAAACTTTAATAACCCTTCATCACCACAAATAAGTAATGTAAACGCTAATTTTTTAGGCATACAAGGACAAAACAGATGTGTAGTAGAAGATAATTTCGGAAACATTATATTCTCAGCATACACAGCCCGTAAAATTGGACCAACCAATAATGTGTGT
Organism: Flavobacteriales bacterium; assembly: GCA_016763795.1. Taxonomy (GTDB): domain Bacteria; phylum Bacteroidota; class Bacteroidia; order Flavobacteriales_E; family Vicingaceae. Next base: position 1,165 of record JAESTF010000240.1, on the reverse strand, counting down.
AGAGTGTTAGATGTTAATAATAATATGATGACCATCCCTAACTTATCCAGCCCAATAAAATCGAACTGGCAAGGAAAAATGTTAGGAATGAAAAAACCAGGATCAACCAGCACCTATTACTTATTTACCGTTGGTACAGATAAAGTAGCATACTACCACATAATAGATGCAGCATTAGGCCAAGTAATACAAACCAATATAGCTATAGACCCTGCCAATAGTAATTTCGGATTAGGAATGGCGTTAATAGATGATGCCTCAGGTATAGCAAGCAGTATGCTTTACTTAAGAAAATATAACAATAACAATACCGCAAACTTATTGAGTTATACCATTAATAGTGTAGGAGTAATTAACAGTGCATTAGGATTTCCACCAGTTTTTAACAGTAAAGATGCAAATGGCAAAGGCGAAATACAAATAGCACCAGATGGCACTCTGTTGGCCATTGCAAACCAAAAAGGAAATGCAGGTTGGTGGGCAAAACATGCCGAAATAAGAACCTATAACCTAAACCCTAGCCATAGCATTATTGGTTTAGATAAAGCAGAAGATGTCGGGGCCAACTCTAGAGTACAGAGTTTAGACTTTAGCCCTAACTCTAAAAATATTTATTATGGATTACAAGGCGCAAGTAAATTTTCACGATCAATTAGTAAATTAAATTTAACAAGCTTACAGCAAACTGTTGTTATAAATGGTATTAATGGAAATGTAAGAAGAGCCAAAGATGGCAATGTATATGTAGCCGTAGGCAATCAATTAAATGTAGAACAAATTGTAAATCCAGATGGAATTCAAAGTGTAAATAGTTTGGTGGTAGCAACAGCTCCATTTAAAATTACAGGAGGAATACCGTTACAACCACATAAAATTCTTAAATTAGATGAAAATTTATTTACAAGAGTGCTCAACCAAAAAACATATGAGATTACAGACCATTTAGGTAACGTTAGAGCAGTCATCTCAGATTTAAAAGAATCCACTATAACAGCAAACGTTCCGGGAGATTACGAACCATCAATTGTAGCTACTAATAATTATTATGCATTTGGTATGTTGCAACCGAATAGAACGTTCTCTAGTTCAGAATATAGATACGGCTTTAACGGTAAAGAGAGTGATGGAGAGATTAAGGGAGAAGGAAATAGTTATGATTTTGGTT
>JAESTF010000239.1 GCA_016763795.1 Flavobacteriales bacterium | reverse complement strand
TACTCATTTGCCATATCATCACAGATATCATAAACCATGTTAGCGATTTCTACTCCTAATCTTTCTCCAAACAGCGCATTTCTACGTTTGCTATAAATCACTTCACGTTGAGAATTCATGATGTCATCGTACTCTAACAGACGCTTTCTAACACCAAAATTATTCTCCTCTAATTTCTTCTGAGCTCTTTCAATAGATTTTGAAACCATAGAGTGTTGAATCACTTCGCCCTCTTCTAACCCCATTCTATCCATTAATTTGATAATTCTTTCGGAATTAAATAAACGCATTAAATTATCTTCTAACGAAACAAAAAATTGAGAAGAACCAGGATCTCCTTGTCTTCCTGAACGACCTCTTAATTGCCTGTCAACTCTTCGAGAATCATGTCTTTCTGTACCAATAATTGCTAAACCTCCAGCTTCTTTAACTCCTTCACCTAACTTAATATCTGTTCCCCTACCAGCCATATTGGTTGCAATGGTAACAGCTCCAGTTTTACCTGCTTCAGCAACAATATCTGCTTCTCGTTGATGTAACTTCGCATTTAATACATTGTGTTTTATCCCTCTCATTTTAAGGGTTCTACTTAATAATTCAGAAATTTCTACCGAAGTTGTACCTACTAAAACTGGTCTTTTTTGTTCTACTAACTTAACAATTTCATCAATAATGGCATTGTATTTTTCTCGGGTAGTTTTATAAACCATGTCCTCTCTATCATCTCTTTGTATCGGACGATTAGTAGGAATAATTACTACATCTAATTTGTAGATGTCCCAAAGTTCTTGAGATTCTGTTTCGGCAGTACCAGTCATTCCTGATAACTTGTGGTACATTCTAAAATAATTTTGTAGCGTTACTGTTGCATAAGTTTGTGTAGCAGCTTCTACTTTTACATTTTCTTTTGCTTCAATCGCTTGGTGAAGTCCATCGGAATATCTTCTTCCATCCATAATACGACCAGTCTGTTCATCAACAATTTTAACTTTATTGTCCATCACTACGTATTCTACATCAATCTCAAACATTCCATAAGCCTTTAATAACTGGTTTATGGTATGAATTCGTTCAGCTTTAACCGAATAATTCTGAATCATTTTATCTTTCTGAGTCGCTTTTTCGTTATCAGAAAGGTCTGATTTTTCAATTTCAGCAACTTCCATTCCAATATCTGGCATCACAAAAAAATGAGGATCATCTCCAGAGCCAGTAATTAAATCAACTCCTTTTTCGGTTAATTCAACACTATTGGTTTTTTCATCAATTACAAAGAAAAGCTCCTCATCAACTTTAGGCATTTCTTTGTTTTGGTCTTGCATGTAAAAATTTTCTGTTTTTTGAAGCATAGCTTTTATTCCATGTTCACTCAAAAACTTAATTAATGCTTTATTTTTTGGTAATCCACGAAAAGCTCTTAATAACGCTAACCCTCCAGATTCTTGGTCGTTTTTGCTTATTTTCCCATTTTCAATTAATGGAGATAATGTTTTTTTTGCTTCAATTAATGTTGCTTGTATATATTTCCTTTGAGCTGATATTAACTGCTCAACCCTTGGTTTTAATTCATGAAATTCATGAATGTCTCCCTTTGGAGTTGGCCCTGAAATAATTAAGGGTGTTCTTGCATCATCAATCAATACAGAATCTACCTCATCTACAATTGCATAGTGATGTTTACGTTGTACCAAATCTTCTGGTGAACGAGCCATGTTATCTCTTAAATAATCAAAACCAAACTCATTATTTGTTCCGTAAGTAATATCAGCTAAATAGGCTTGTCTCCTTTCTTCAGAATTTGGTTGGTGTTTATCAATACAGTCTACTTTTAATCCATGAAACTCAAAAATAGGAGCCATCCATTCACTATCTCTTTTTGCTAAGTAATCATTTACAGTTACTAAGTGAACGCCTCTTCCTGCAATTGCATTTAAGTACATTGGTAATGTAGCTACTAAGGTCTTCCCTTCTCCCGTCATCATTTCAGCAATTTTACCTTCATGCAAAACTCTACCACCAATTAATTGTACATCATAATGTACCATTGCCCAAGAAACTTCAATTCCTGCAGCAAGCCATGAATTATGGTAAATGGCTTTATCTCCATTTATTTCAACGCTTTCACGTTCAGCAGCCATATCTCTATCCATTTGAGTGGCTGTAACTTCTAAGGTTTTATTTTCTGCAAATCTTTTCGAGGTTTCTTTAACTACCGCAAAAGCTTCGCCTCTAATTTCTTCTAAAATTTCTTCAACTTGATCTAAAATTTCTTTTTCTAACTCATCTATTTTGGCGTAAATTTCTTCCTTATCCGCTATAGATAGTTTTAAATCTGTTTCTATCTGAGATTTAAGCTTTTTAATTTCAGTTTCTTTTTCTTTTGTTTTGTCTGAAATTCTCCCTTTTAATTCTGCTGTTTTAGCTCTTAACTCATCGTTGCTTAATGAAGATAATACGTCAAAATGTATTGCTACTTCATCAATTATTGGAGATAATTCTTTAAAATCTCTATCTGTTTTACTACCTACAAAGGTTTTAAGTATCTTTCCTAAAAATCCTGATCCGTTCATTTTTATCTTTTTATTTTCTTGCTATTTAGTCAAAAAGATTGCCAATATAACTTGTATGACAAGCTGTCCTAATAACCGCCAAATTTAGCTATTTAAAGTGTAGTTATAGGGCTCAAAAGCATAAAAAAATAAATTGATATAATTCATATTTTACAAAGTGTTTTTGATTAATTATATTTGCACTTTTAAAGTGATAAAATAATAATGCCAATTACCAAAATAGCAACAATACATTCGCTTAGTTTTTCAGAAAAATTAGCGTGTTATACACAACTTTTTAAGTTAAAGTTGACTTCTTTTGTGGTCGTATCCGCTGTAATGGGCTATTTTATTGGAGGTGCAAGTTTTAACATTACAGAAATTATTTTATTGGTAATAGGAGGTTTTTTAATTACTTGCTCATCTAATGCATTAAATCAAGTTATCGAAAAAGAACACGATAAGTTGATGGAAAGAACTAAAAACAGACCACTTCCTTTAAATAAACTAAGCATTAAAGAAACAATTTGGGTTTCTGCTGTAATCGGAGTAATTGGAATTACAATGTTATGGCTGCTAAATCCATTAACAGGAATTTTGGGTGCCTTAGCTATTTTTATGTATGTGGCATTGTATACACCACTTAAAAGAATTTCCACTATTTCAGTATTTGTAGGAGCATTCCCGGGAGCATTTCCACCAATGCTAGGTTGGGTTGCTGCAACAGGTAGTTTTGGTGCTGAAGCAGGGATTTTATTTGCAATGCAATTTGTATGGCAGTTTCCTCACTTTTGGGCAATAGCATGGAAAATAAATGATCAATATGTTAAAGCAGGATTTAAAATGCTTCCGTTTGGAAAGAAAAATAAAACAACTGCTGTTATTATTTTATCGAGTAGTATAGCTTTGTTAATTGCCAGTGTCTTACCAGAATATTTTCAGTTAACGGGTAGAATTGCTACAATTGGACTGACGTTATTGTCGTTGTTAATGGTTTACCCATCCATCAGGTTATTACAAACTTTAGAGGATAAATATGCGTTACGTATTATGTTAATGTCTTATTTGTATCTGATATTATCGTTAACTATTATTTTAATTGATAGACTTTGGGTTTAGATATCAAGATTCAAGACCGTACCTTAATTTTATAACGTTTTGCAAGAACAAACTAAATATAAAAAACTCATTATTGGTGTTTCTATTTTTTTACCAATTGCTGTTGCAGCATTGTTTGGTATAAAAATTCCGAATGTAGAACCATTAAGCTTTTTACCTCCTATATATGCGAGTATAAATGGGTTAACTGCTATTTTATTAGTGGCTGCAGTTTTGGCAATTAAAAAAGGAAATAGAAAGTTGCATGAAGGATTAATGAAGATTTGTATAGGTTTATCAATTTTGTTTTTAGTAATGTACATTGCTTATCATATGACATCTAACTCAACTGCTTTTGGTGGGGAAGGAATAATAAGAATGGTTTATTTCTTTATTCTTGTTTCACACATTCTACTATCAATTGCTATTATTCCTTTAGTTCTAATAACTTATTCAAGAACACTTTCTGAGCAATTTGATCAACATAAAAAATTTGCAAAAATTACTTTCCCTATATGGCTATACGTTGCTGTAACTGGAGTAGTGGTTTATCTAATGATTTCTCCTTATTATGGACACTAAATTCGATAAAGTAATTTTTTAGAAGACTAAAAGGTAGTGTGTAATTTAATTTAGAATAATTTTTTTAACACTCGATTGATGTGTTGTTTTTATATTTATAAAATAAGTCCCTTTACTTAAAGATGAAATATCAAACTGGTGGCTGTTTAAATCAAGCTTAGTATCAAAATAATACGTTTTTGCTGTTGCTCCAGTAATATCATTTATTGTAACTACAAATTTACTTATGTCTTTTGTTAAGTTTATTTTAAAGAATCCATTATTTGGGTTTGGAAATAAATCAATCTCAAAACTTTCTTTCTCCGTAATTCCTTTTACCCCTGTAACTAATGGAGAATTACTAAAGCTAATCATATATGCGCCAATTTGGTAGAATGGATTGTAGCCATCATTACAATCAGGACAGGTTAATCCAGAAATACAACCAGAGTTGTTTGGATGGCAAAAATCCGTATAGTTTTTGAAAATGTAACTAAAATTAAATGGAGCATTCCCAATTTGAGGTGTTAAATTGTAAGTGTGAGGTTGTGCAATTGTTCCTGGACACCATCCTGCTCTGCTGTATTGCCAAGTTCCTGCTTGTCCGGTACAATTGTCTGGATTAGGATTACATGTGTTCCATAAGTATTGAGAATAGGTAGGTGTGCCATTGATGTGAAAATTGTGAGTGGCGTTATAAAATTCTGCAGCATTTCCTGAATTGTTATTCCCCCAACCATGACCAGTAGTAGTTAATCTGAATGTTGCTTTTTGAGTGTTTGGTTCAAAGTCAATTGAAACAGTATCACAAGGTTGTAAGTTTGTAGGATTTCCGAAATTGTAGCTTCCATGCCAAACCTCTTGAATGTTTGAATATAAATAGCTAGGTGTTCCTGCAATGTAATCTAAATCTAAATGGATATCCCAACCACCTGTTCCCCACGTGTCAATAAACATTCTTAGCTCAATTTTCCCATGCAATAAGGAGGCGTAATCTGTGACATCAATACTGTGGTTACATGGAACGCCATAAGGCGTGATGTACCTAAATAATTCCATCCAAGTTCCATCAGGTGCTTTATATTCTACATAAGCCAATCTATCCCAATCATCACATCCACCAGAAATGGATGGGCAGGTTACAGAAAAATTTGCAACAATTTGGTCGTAAGCTCCTATTGATTGAGGAAGTGTGTAGTTTCCGTAAAATGTTCTGTTGGCTCCAAACCCAAAGGCTACTAAGTCACCATCAAAAGTTTGTACATTTTGTGTGTTTACTGTTGTTACAACATTAATATTTACAGTATCTATTGTTACATTTCCATTGCTTGCGGTAGCTTTGGTATAGATGTCATAATTCCCTGTATTTGTTGGTGTCCACCAAGCAAAATAATATCCATTTTTCAGGGTTGTAGGAATCGGAGTTCCGTTTACTTCAAATTTAATATTCATAACCGATAAAACTAAAGGTTCAGCAATTTCAGCAGTAGCATATAAAGGGTAGGCATTTAATACTGGCATTTCGATTGGAAAAACATCAGTTAATTTTGTTTTAATAGTTGGATAAACTGTCGCTAAATCCAATACAGAAAAGGATTGTGTTGTTGAAATGGGGTTAAATGTTGCATTGCCTAATTGTGCAGCTTTTATAACAACAGTTCCTGCACCAGCTAATGTTATTGTATTACCTATTATTGTAGCAGGACCAGATTGTATTGTGTAGGTAATGGGCAATCCCGTATTAACGGATGCACTTACTGTAAATGCTGGATCAGAGGAATATTTGTCATTGATTGGGTTCATTGAAATAATTTGGTCATGATTGGGATCAAAAGCAATTGCTCCATTATATAAGGTAGCGGTATGCCCACTTCCACTGATGTCTGGTGCAGTAACTCCTATAACGTTTTCAAAATCCCATGAAGCAATTAAATTTGTTTCATTTCCGAATAAAGAATCTGTATTCATATCCGTTGTAACTTCTGTTATTGTCATTGCATTTGACCAGAATCTGATTTCGTCCACATCACCAGGAAAATAAATGTTTGCGTTTAGGTCTACACCGAAATGTAGGTTTTCGTTATTGGCAGCACCATAGACACCAATAAGGACAAAATTATTAGATTGATCAAGTACTCCATCAAAATATGTTTTACAAGTCTTATCCGTTGTATTTAATACGAAAGCAACATGATGCCAACTACCATCACTAATTATAGATGATCCTGCAGCGGCAGTAATGGTTTGATTTGCTGTAATTTCTACATCAGCCCAAAGTGCACCAGTAGTTGATTTACTTAGTAATTCATAGCCAGAATTGGCACCTAATTTTTTATCAATGAATCGAAAGTTATTAGAAATGTCAGTTGATCTTACCCAGCAAGTAATAGTGTAATCTTCGGCAATATCAATATCTAAATCTGTGTGATCTATTACTTCAACATAATCATTAATGCCATCTAGCTTAAGGTATTTTCCATTTTGAGAAAAATAATTGTTACTAAAGAATAAGGTGAAAATAATCGTCAGACACTTTAAAACACTTTTCATAATTTATCTATTGTGAATTTTTTCTATAAAATTAGAATTTTTCTTAAGATTAATTAGTGAAAACGTTTTTAGAATAGGAAAGCTATTGTCTTTTTTTTAGTAGATTTAGACTGTCAATTTCTGTGTAGTTTGTGTCGTCATCATAAAAAGTGTAGCGATATTTTATAATTCTAAGAAATTCAGTTTCCATATCTTGTACAATCATAGCACTTAATAGCATGTTTTTATCGTACAAAAATTGTTTGGTACTAACGTGCTTTTCAGCTTTGTAATATTTAATATCTAAAATATTACCTATTTCATCATAACTATAGAGTTCTATATTTTTTATATTTTTAGAAATATTGGTGTAATTGTATTTTTTAAATATTCTACCAATTTCATCGTATATGTAAGTGGTTTTCTTTTTGTTGTTACCAATAATAAATCTAGTGTATTCTTCTACTAAGTAACCTAAAGAATCGTAGTAATTAGTTTGTATTTTATATTTTTTACGGTAACCGTTGTAAAATATTTTTTTTGTTTGAGCATCAAATTTCTGGTAAGAAAAACTATCTTTTACTATAATGTATTGCTTTTTTAATTCAAAATGTTTTTTAGAATTAAACTTATTTTCGTCTCGGCAATAAGTTTGGCTTACGATGTTGTTATTTCCATTATAATTGTAATGATAGGAGTAGTAGCCATAACTATCACTTTTTCGTTGTAAACTAATGTTGTTGTTATTGTTATACTGGTAAGTAATAACAGTTGAATCTTTTAACCCTTTAGAAAAATGACTGGAAAGTTGACTTTTTAGTGTTCCACTTTTATTAAATAAGTAAGAATAATCTAAATTATTAGAACGAATAATATCACGAACCTTTTTAGAGGAAATAGAGCCTGTAATAGATTTAATGTTATTTTGTTTAATAAATAATGTATTAAAAAAAGGTAAGTCGCTAAATAAGGGCTTGTTAATGCCTAAAATTTGAGCATTAGTGTTTATTGAGAATAAAAGGCTAAAAACAATAAATGTTAAAACTTGTTTCATTAATAATTAACGATTAGGAAATGAAAATACTTTTTTTGAGAAAGTTAAAGAGGCGTGATATATTATTTTTATTAACGGGTGGTTGTTTGGAAATCGATATGTTTAACTTTATTATAGACTTTTTCTATACCTTCATTTAAGTTGATTTTATGTTTCCACCCCAGTTGATGAATTTTAGAAACATCCATTAGTTTTCTAGGTGTTCCATCTGGTTTAGAAGTGTCAAATGTTAGGTCTCCAGTAAAGCCAACAATCTTTTTAATTGTTAATGCTAATTCTTTAATGGTAATGTCGGTTCCTGTTCCAATATTTACAAATTGCTTTTCATTATAGTTCTCCATTAAAAAAACACAAGCTTCTGCTAAATCATCAACATGTAAAAATTCCCTCATTGGAGATCCTGTTCCCCAAAGTTCTACACTATTATTTCCATTTTCTTTTGCAGTATGGAATTTTCTAATCAGAGCTGGTAAAACATGAGAGCTTTTTAAATCGTAATTATCGTTTGGCCCGTAAAGATTGGTTGGCATTGCCGAAATAAAGTTGCAATTATATTGCGCTCTGTAAGCTTCACACATTTTAATTCCTGCAATTTTTGCAATGGCGTAAGGTTCGTTCGTTTCTTCTAAAGTATTGGTTAACAAATATTCTTCTTTTAATGGTTGTGTTGCCATTTTAGGGTAAATACAAGAGGAGCCTAAAAATAGTAATTTGCTTGCTTTATTAATATGTGCTGCGTGTATAATGTTCGATTCTATCATAATGTTTTGATAGATAAAATCTGCACGATAAACATTGTTGGCTAATATCCCACCAACTTTAGCGGCAGCTAAAAAAACATATTCTGGTTGTTCTGTGGTAAAAAAATCGTTTACAGCTTGCTGGTTTGTTAAGTTTAATTCTGTAGATGTTTTAAAAATAAGGTTGCTAAAACCATCTGTAGTCAATTTCCTTACAATGGCAGAGCCAACCATACCTCTATGTCCAGCTATGTAAATTTTGTCTGTTTTATTCATTTTGTTCTAAAATGTCAAAGCCACCTTCTTTAAGGTATTGGTTTTGTTTAAACAATTTTATATCAGCTTGCACCATATCTTTACATAGGCTAGCTAAATCATGTGTATGTTCCCATCCTAAATCTTTTTTAGCTTTAGAAGGGTCTCCTATCAATAAATCAACTTCGGTAGGCCTAAAGTATCTTTCGTCTATTTCTACTATTATTTGTCCGGTTGCTTTGTTGGTTCCTCTTTCATTTATTCCTTCACCACTCCATTCCACCTCTATTCCTGCTTCTTTAAACGACATGGTAACAAAATCTCTTACTGAGGTAGTAGTTCCAGTTGCCAAAACATAGTCGTCTGCTATATCTTGTTGTAGCATTCGCCACATTCCTTCTACATAATCTTTAGCATGCCCCCAATCTCTTTTGGCAGAAATATTTCCTAAATAAATTTTTTGTTGTAAACCTAATGAAATTTTGGCCACACCTCTGGTAATCTTTCTTGTCACAAAAGTTTCGCCTCTCAAGGGGCTTTCATGATTAAATAGAATTCCATTACAAGCATACATATTGTAAGCTTCTCTGTAGTTTTTTACTATCCAAAATGCGTAAAGTTTAGCAACAGCATAGGGGCTTCTTGGGTAAAATGGTGTAGTCTCCGATTGAGGGACTTCCATTACTTTTCCATATAACTCGGATGTTGATGCTTGATAAAATCTAGTTTTTTTCTCTAAACCTAAAATACGTATAGCTTCTAATAATCTTAATGTTCCGGTAGCATCAGCATTCGCTGTATATTCTGGTGTGTCAAATGAAACTTGAACATGTGACATGGCAGCTAAATTGTAAATTTCATCAGGCTGTACATTTTGTACGATTCTGATTAAATTTGTGGAATCAGTCATGTCTCCATAGTGAAGGACAAACTTTACATTATCTTCGTGTAAGTCCGTATAAAGGTGATCAATTCTACCAGTATTAAACATAGAACTTCTTCGTTTAATACCATGAACTTCGTAGCCTTTACTTAATAATAATTCCGCTAAATAAGCTCCATCTTGGCCTGTAACTCCTGTAATCAATGCAACTTTACTCATAAATTTCGTTTTTACAATAATACGAATAAAAGACTAATAAAGACAGACCTGTTAAGTCTAAATAAAAAAGAGCATCATTATATAATGATGCTCTTTTTATATGCTGTTTTATTGTTATTTATTCTTCGTCATAATCAAAATAAACTTCTGTCATATCTCTATATTCCATCGCATTTGATGGGAAGTTTTTAACGTAAACCTGAATCAATCTAGTATTTTCATCATAGAATATTGGCATTACAGCAGCTTCATCACTTGCTACTTGATCTGCTTGTCTATAAAGTTCAAATCTTTTTGCTTGATCTACTTCTCTTAAAGCAATGTCAAATAAAGAATCAAATTTTGGGCTTTGGTAGCGCATAGAATTAATGTATGCTTTGGTTGATAATTCTTTAGGAACATTGTTCCCGTAAAATTGATTTAAAAAGTTTTCTGGATCTGGATAATCGGCAATCCATCCTGCTCTCCATAAGGTAGCATTTCCTGTTTCGTAATTTTCCATATGTTGAGCAAATTGCATTTGCTCAATTTTAATGTTGATTCCTAAATTTTCATTTAACATTTTTTGAACAACTTCTGCTATCTGAACATTTCTGCCACCTCCTCCAGGGTTAATTTGTAAAGTGATTTCTGGGAAACCATTTCCATTAGAGAAACCAGCTTTTGCCATATGCTTTTTAGCTTTGTCAACATCGAATTCATAACCTTTTACATTTTCATAATCATAACCTTTAAATGGGGGTACAAATCCATGTAGAGCTGGTCTTCCTTCTCCTTGAAGAGTGTAGGTTACAATTGATTCTCGATCAATAGCATAATTGAATGCTTTTCTAACATCCAAATTGTTAAAGGGTGCTGTTTTATGTTGAAACCCAAGATAATAAATACTTAAAGCAGGTACAACTTGCATAATGTATGGTCTGTTTCCACCTTTTTTAGCATCATCTAATTCTCCCACAACATCACCAATCATTTCAAGAGGTAATCGGAAAATCATATCTAAATTTCCTTTTTTAAATTCAAGTAATTCAGATTTCTTTTCCTTGTTAAATGAAAATTTAAGACCATCTGAGTAAGGTAGTTGGTTCCCATGTTCATCTATATCCCAATAGTTAGGGTTTCTCTCTAAAATTACAGTTTCTGATTCTTTAATTTTTTTAACTCTAAATGGGCCAGTACCGATACCGTTGATTCTCATGTCTAAACCATATTCATCAACAGCTTCTTTAGGATAAACAACACAAGCGAAATGGCTAACAATATTTAAAAATCCTGCAAAAGAATAATTCAAATCTATTTGTAATGTGTAGTCATCAATTACTTTAACACCAGAGATTCCACCTTCTAAAGGTGTTTTGTTGTTTACGGATTCATGATATTCATTAGATCCTTTTATTTTGTCTTTAAATAACCAATACATTTGATTTGAAGGTTCGCTTACGCAGATTCTATCGAAACAATATTTGAAATCAGAAGCTTTAACTTCTCTACCTTTACCTCCATCAAAGCAGTTGTCATCATGAAACATAACTCCTTTTCTTAAGTGAAAAGTGTAAGAAGTAGCATCCTCATTAATTTCCCATTTTTCTGCTAAAGAGGGGAGTATAGTTAAATCTTCTTGATTAAGTTTTACTAATCCTTGATAAACTTGGCTGGCAATTCGTTGTTCTAAAGCCATAGTTACATTAAGCGGATAAAGACTCTTAAAATCTTCTGTTTCATTCATTTTAAAAACACCACCATACTTAACACCACCTTTTGCAGTTTGAGTGTGTTTTTCTTTTTCTTTGTGATCTCCGCCACAGCTAGAAAGAAGTACTGTTGCCCCAATTAATAGATAGATTAGTTTTTTCATATTTTGATATAAAATTTTAACGTAAATACAAATATACTGATTACAGCAGAATATCCTAAATAAACTTACCTAAAGTGCTTTTTTTTATTTAGGACAAAAAAAATAAGATTGAAACGGAAATATTATTCAATAAATAGTTGTTAATATAGTTACTATATTGCTTTTATACAAATTGTATCTTTGTATGTTATCCTTTGTTGAATGGAAATTTGAAGAAAACACTTTTCATAACGTTAATTTTGCTAGTTTTTTTATTGAAAAAACATTAGGTCAGAGCATTTCAAATCTTTATCAGAAAGATTTGGTAATGCTTAATGACACTGTTTTTATTGATAGTCTGAGCCTTATCCCTAATTCAGAAATTATATTTTTAGGAAACCAATTGCTTAAGAGTACTGATTATGAGATAAATTATTCTAGAGGGGTGTTAATTTTAAAGAATGAATCATTAAAGGGGAAAACGATTTCGTTAACGTACAGAGTATTTCCTTTTTCTTTCGAGAAAACATATGAGCATAAAAAAATTAAAACTATTGAGGATCAAAACAATGGAACTAAAAACCCCTTTCTATTTGAATACACTGCTAAAAGTGATGATATTTTCTATTTGAATGGACTAAATAAGAGCGGTAGTATTTCTAGAGGAGTTGCGTTTGGTAATAACCAAGATTTATCGGTTAACTCTAGTTTAAATTTACAACTTTCAGGAAAAATAAGTGAAGAGGTAAGTATTTTGGCAAGTATTTCGGATGATAATATTCCAATACAAGCGGCTGGAAATACACAGCAATTACAAGAATTTGATCGAGTTTTTATTCAGTTGTTTAGTGATAGTTGGAAGTTGACAGCAGGGGATTTTTATATAGAACGACCAAAAAGTTATTTTATGAACTTTAATAAAAAAGTTAAAGGAGGTAGTTTTGAAATGAAATTGAAAACAAGTAAAAGAAATGAGTTTAATACCATGTCGCCAATTATTAGTGCGGCAGTTTCTAAAGGCAAGTTTGCACGGAATAAAATACAAGGGGTAGAAGGGAACCAAGGTCCATACAGGTTGACTGGTGCAGAAAATGGAACGTTTATTATTATTTTGTCTGGAACAGAAAGTATTTATGTGGATGGTAAGTTGTTGAAAAGAGGAAATGAATTTGATTATATTATTGATTATAACACTTCAGAATTGACATTTACTACGAATAAATTAATAACAAAAGATTCAAGAATTGTAGCGGAATTTCAATATTCAGATAAGAATTATGCAAGATCAGTGATACATTTTGGAAATGATTATGTCACAAAAAAGGTAAGACTAAGTTTTAATGTGTATTCTGAGCAAGATTCCAGAAATCAACCTTTGCAACAAGATTTAAGCGATACAGAAAAATTGATATTATCCGATATTGGGGATAGTTTACAAAATGCAATTGTACCGAATGTAAGTCTGGTTGAATTTTCTGAAAATAGGGTGTTGTATAAAGCTATCGATACCTTAGGGTTTAATCCCGTTTATGTTTATTCAACTAATCCAGATAGTGCTATTTATCAATTAGGATTTTCTTTTTTAGGACCGAATAAGGGAGATTATGTTCAAATTCAAAGTTCGGCAAATGGGAAAGTTTATGAATGGCTATCGCCAATTGCAGGGGTAAAGCAAGGGGAATATGAACCTATTGTTTTGTTGGTAACTCCAAAAACAAAACAAATGGCAACTTTTGGAGGACAATATAATTTTAATAAAGAATCATTTGTAACCTGGGAAGGAGCTGTTTCTAATAATGATATCAATACTTTTTCGGATAAAGATAGGGATGATGATATTGGTTATGCATTTAAAATAAATACACAGAATAAAATAAAATTAAATAATGATAAAGTGCCTTGGAAATTTAAAGTTGGAACAGGGTATGAATATCTTGAGAAAAATTTTTCTTCTATAGAACGGTTTAGGTCAGTTGAATTTACACGAGATTGGAATATCGCAAATACAATATTTACTTCTAACCAGCATATTTTTAATGCTTATACAGGCGTTGAAAAAGCTGAAAAAGCTGATGTGAAGTATAATATAAGTGTTCTTAAAAATGAAAGAGAATATGAAGGACTTAGAAATTCATTATTTATGATGTATCGCTTAAAAGGATTTACCTTTAAAGGAGATGGTAGTTTTTTAACGAGTAAAGGAATTCATAATACCGATTTTCTTAGACATAAAGGAACGTTAACAAAAAATATTGGCTGGTTGGTTTTAGGAGTGGGAGAAGAGACAGAGCAAAATAAACTTTTTATTAGTCAATTATCAGACTCTTTGCAGTCAGGTAGTTTTGAATTTATTTCTTGGAATGCTTTTATCCATAATGCGGATACAACTATAAATAAATTTATGCTTAGTTATAAGCAAAGAACTGATAATGCTCCGCTGATTAATGATTTTGGAGCAGCTACTTTTGCTGAAGATATTACTTTCTCTGTTGGATTATTAAAAAATAAGAATCATCAATTTAGAACAAAAATAACGTATAGAAAATTACAGATTGTTTCTACTACACTTTCGGCTTTAAACCCTGAAGAAAATGTGTTAGCAAGAGTAGAGTATGTGGCTAAATTTTTAAAAAAGACCATTACATCAAACACTTATTATGAGGTTGGTTCTGGTTTAGAAGTAAAAAAAGAATTTTCATTTATTGAGGTTCCTTCAGGACAAGGGACTCATGCTTATATTGGTGATTTGAATGGGAATGGAGTGAAAGATCTGAACGAATTCGAAGTAGCAGCATTTCAGGATCAGGCGGCATTTATTAAAATATTTACACCAACCAATGAGTTTGTAAGAACATTTACTAATCAATTTAATCAAGGTTTGTTTTTACGACCTGAAGCTAGATGGGGAGGGGAAAAGGGTGTAAAAAAAATGATTTCAAGATTTTCTAGTCGCACTAACTATAGAATAAGCAGAAAAGTAGATGATAGGTTAGATTATTATAATCCATTTATTGGAGATATTGCTGATACGAGTTTAGTTACATTAAATTTAGGGTTTTTGAATACTATTTATTTTAATAGAACGGGGACTAAATTTGGCACACAATTTACGTTTCAAGATAATAGAGATAGGTCTTTATTGACTAATGGAATTGAATCGAGACAAAATATTAATAGGGCAATAAAATCGCGTTGGAATATCACAAGAGAATATACTATTTCGTTACTAACAGCGAATGGTGAAAAATCAAGTATATCCGAATTTTTTAATAATAGAAATTTCAAACTGGAAACAGTCGAAGCTGAACCAAAATTTACATTTCAGCCCAATACAAAATTTAGAATAAGTGTATTGTATAGTTATAAAGAAAAAATTAATGATTCGGTTTTTGGTGGAGAAGAACTAATTAGTCAGAAAGCAGGAATGGAGATGAGATATAATGTAGCATCAAAAGGGAGCTTTAGAGGTGCGTTTAATTTTATTGATAACCAGTTTGTGTCTAACGGCAATGCATCTTTAGATTATGAGATGTTGGAAGGGTTACAAGAAGGCTCTAATATGACTTGGGAAATTACCTATCAACAAAATTTATCTAAGCACATGCAATTGAGTATTAATTATAATGGGAGGAAATCTGAAGAATCACCAATTATTCATACAGCAGGTGTTCAAGTTAGAGCATTCTTTTAGTTTACTCAATTCTTGGAGCAGATTTTTCTTTGCTTTTTCGATTATAGAATCTTGCACCAATCATCAATTCATGAGTTCCGTTACTGTAATTTTTAAGATTGGTTGTAGTAAAATCATGTGCATAAGCAATCGTAAAACTGTTGTTTAAGAAAAATCCTAAGGAAGCAGTAATAGCATCTTTATCTCGATATGTTCCAGAGATCCAAATTTTTTCTTTGTAGGTGATTTTTATTGTTCCTTCAATTTGAATAGGAGCAGGAGAAACATATTTTATAAAAACAATAGGTTCTACAACAAAATCATCTGTTGCTTGAAACTTGTACCCTCCTGTTGCAAAAAAGTGAGAAGGTAATGTCCCTGTTGGGTTTTTCCCTTCATCGAAAAATTCAACTTTAGTATTTAATAATTGTGGAGCAGAAAATCCAAAATAATATTTTTTATGATAAAGGTAAAGCCCAAAACCAGCATCGGGTACTAATTCTGACTGTACACCATTGGTTAAAATTACATCATCTTGGTCGCGTAAAGTAATTTTAGAGCCGTCAATCATAAATTGTAATATTCCGGCATTTATCCCCAAAGATAATTTTAGTTTTTCGTTAACATTTAAATGATAAGCATAAGATGCGTTAAAACCTGTTCGTCTGGTTGGACCAACAATATCTGTAAAAATGTAACCACCTAATCCCATTTTACGATTTTTGGTGGGACCATGTACGCTTAGTGTATAAGTTCTAGGAGCATCAGTTATACCTTCCCATTGATAACGGTGGGTAGAAACACCTTCAAAATACCCTCTACTTCCTGCTACGGCAGGGTTAATTAAAAAATCATTTAAAAAGTATTGACTAAAATGAGGGAGTTGTTGTGAGAATAAACTGCTTCCGCATAAAAGTAATAATGATATGATAAGTATCTTTTTCATAATTCAATTACCTTAAAATAGTTAATGGTCCAGTAAAAGGTTTTATTGATTCGTCATGTAAGTCAATTATATAATAGTAAGTTCCAATAGGTAATTCTTTACCATTATAAGTTCCATCCCAATCTTGTTGGTAACCATCTGCATGGAATAGTAATTCTCCCCATCTGTTATAAATTTCTACTACATTTTCAGGAAACTGTTCAATAAAATCAATTATCCAAACATCATTTTTACCATCTCCATTAGGCGAAATTCCATCTGGAAATTTAATGTTTGGTAAAACAGTTACAATAACACTATCAGTTGCAATACATCCACTTACTGAAGTAACAGTTACAAAATAGGTAGTTGTTTCTTCAGGTGAAGCGATAGGGTTAAATATTGTCGTATCACTTAGTCCTATACTTGGTGTCCAATTATATGTTGTGCCTCCTGTGGCATTTAATGTGGTATTTCCATTTTCAAAAATACTTACATCAAGTCCAGCATCTGCAATTGGTAAAGGGTCAACAGTTATACATACTGTATCTGTAAAGATACAAGCTCCAGTTACTTGGAAAGCATAGCAAATTACTCCAATTGATGTTGGTGTTGTTGTAATTGAATTGGTAGTGCCTAAAGAAGTTATACTTGGTAATTCAAACCATTCAACACTTGTAAATGTACCAGAAGGAATTCCACTTAAATTAATAGGAGTTCCTAAACAAATGCTTGTATCTAGACCTGCATCAGCAAGAACAGTGTCCGTTGCGCCAAGATTTATGGTATCTGTAATACTACATCCATTTCGATCAATAATAACAACAGTATTTAATCCGAAACATAATCCTGTTTCTGTTGCTGCTTGTCCTAAGGCTGTGTTTCCATTCCATTGGAATCTATAAGGTCCAGTTCCGTTTGAAGGGTTACTTGTTGCACTACCGTCACAATTAGAAGTACAAGTTACATCTATTTTTGTTGAAGTAGCAGTAATTAATGTAGGCTCTATTATCGCAATACTATCTGTAACAGTACAATTATTACTATCAGTAACAGTAACAATATAAGTATTTGCACACAAGTTACTAATGGAATCTTGAGCTAAATTTCCAGGAGTCCAATTGTAGGTGTAAGGAGTTGTACCTCCAATAGTATTAGATATTGCCCAACCATCACAAATACCATTACAAGTAATATTTGAAGCATTAATGTTTGCTTGTAAAATTGCGGGTTGTGTTACACTGTCAATTGCTACACCAACACAACCTAAAGAATCAGTAACGTTTAATGTGTATTGACCAACGCATAATCCAGTTATTACTGGGTTATTTGTTCCTGTAGGGCTCCAAAAGTAAGTGTAAGGAGCTGTTCCGCCTGTTGCAGCAGAAGATATTTCTCCATCACAAATACCATTACAACTAATATTTTTAACAGTTGTATTTGGTATAGGAGCATTTACATTGCTTAATGGGAAGTTAAAATTAGCTTCACAGCCAGTTGAATCTGTGATGACCAATGTATAGGCTCCTGCACACAGATTAATGATGCTAGCTGTAACTGGTTGTGGACTTGGAGGTGCTGTTGGGGTTGTCCATAAAAAAGTGTATGGGCTGGTTCCACCAGTTGGTGCTAGAGTTATAGAACCATCACAATTTCCACAATTTGGAGTTATTGGTGTTGCGTTTGCTAAAATTGCCAATGGTTCACTAATAACAATTGTATCCATTGCAGTACAACCATTGCCATCTGTAACTGTTACGATATAGGTGCCATTACATAATCCTGTTGCGATTTGTGTGGTCTGATTTAATGGGTCATTCCATGCAAATGTGTAATTTTGTGTTCCGCCTACTACATTTGCAATTGCAGCACCATTACACCTTCCATTACAGGTAATAGGTTTGTTTACACTTGCTATTACTGTTAAAATATTTGGGCCTGTAATATTTGTACTAATGGAATCTTTACAGTTTGCACTATCAGTAACCGTTACTACATAATTACCAACACATAAAGCTGTTGCTTGTGCTGTTATTTGTGATGTTGGGGTCCAATTAAAAGTATAATTTGGTATTCCGCCAGAAACTGCAACTGTTGCGCTTCCATCACAATCTCCAAAACAAGTTTCAGGAACAACACTTGTAATACTTAAATTTAAACTATTAGTTGTAATAGAAATCGTATCAGATATAATACATAGGTTACTGTCTGTTACGGTTACCGTATATAGTCCTACACATAAATTAGTTGCAGTTTGATTTATATCTGTTGGATTGGTAGGAGACCAACTATAAGTGAAAGGAGCAGTTCCTCCATTAGGGGTTGCAGTAGCAGTACCATCACAAGCACTAATACAAGTTTCATTGGTAGCTGTCATTGTTAAAATTGGTCCATTTGTACTGTTTAAAATAATAATATAATTAGATACACAACCTGTCGCTTGGTCTGTTACTTGTAAGTTGTATGTTCCTGCACATTGTGCAATAATAGTTGATGTAGCAACAGCTAAATCAGTTTGAATTAATGGTACTGACGCTGTAGGGTTTGTCCAAACAAAATCAAATGGGCCAACACTTCCAGTTGGAGTTGAAGTAATAGATCCATTACATAAACCACAATCCGGAGAAGTTGGGCTTATTGCAGCATCTAATATTATTGGAGCAACTAATGTAATGGTATCATTAATTGTACAGTTATTAGCATCTACAATAGTAACTGTGTAAATTCCAGGACATAAAGTGCTCGATGTAGTTTGAGTTGTATCACCATTACTCCAAATGTATGTGTAAGGGAAAACTCCTCCGACAGGTGTTGTTGTAATGCTTCCATCGCAAATATTATTACAAGTTGTAGGAGTTTGGTTAGATGTTGTTGTTAATACAGGAGGATTAATTACTTGAACACTTGCTGTATCTGTACAGTTGTTGTTGTCTGTTACTGTTACAATGTAAGTTCCTGCGCATAAACCACCTATTAAAGAGTTCATTTCAATAGGATTTGTATTCCAAGAATACTGATATCCAGGATTTCCACCGCTTGCATTCGCAATAGCTGTTCCGTCACAATCTCCAAAACAAGTAGGAGTTGTTGAACTTATTGTGATTGAAATATTAGGAGGGTCGACTAAAGTTATGCTGTCTGTTATAGAACAACCTGTATTGTCTGTTATAGTTACAATATGAGTTCCTGCACATAATCCAGTAGCAATAGGCGTTGTTTGATTTCCAGCACTTGACCCCCACTGAATAGTTAATGTTCCAACTCCTCCAGTAGGTGTAACTGTTGCAGTTCCAGTACATAATCCAGCACATGTTGGAGGTGAAGATGTAATGTTTGCTATTATTTGTGGTGGTTCAGGTACAGTAACAGAATCTACTGTAATACACCCTAAAACATCTTGCATAATTACGGTATAAAATCCAGCACATAATGCTGTTGCAGTATCGTTAGTTGTTAAATTTGGATCATCCCATTGAAATAATGCAACTGGAACGAGGCCTCCTACAGGAGTTGTAAATGCTAATCCATCACAACTACCAAAACAAGAGACTCCGTTAGCTTGTGTAACTAATGATGCTTGCCCGTTTTGGTTGTTAATTAAAACATTAAATATTTGTGTACAACCTACATTGTCTGTAATAGTTAAACTATAAGCCCCTGGACATAAATTGCTAATTGTGGGTGTTACTTGTCCTCCAGGAGACCATAAATAAGTGTAAGGTCCACCTGCTCCACCAGCAGGGTTAATAACAGTTATTGATCCATCACATATTGCACAGGTTGCACCAGAAGGAGTAATGTCAATTGAGGTAATCGTTGCAGTAATAGGGATGCCATCTCCAATGGTTACGCTTCCAGCTTCCGTACAACCATTTATATCAGTTACAGTCACTGTATAGTTCCCAGCACAAAGAGCTGTAATGGTTTGGGTTGTTGCATTGTTTGACCATAAATAAGTGTAAAGGCCATTCCCTCCAGTTGGGTTTGCTGTAGCTGATCCATCACAAGCTCCATTGCAATTTGCTGCAATTCCAGCAACTGAAACAGTAAGTACATTTGGTTCGTTAATTGTTACATTTTGGATAAGCGAACATCCCAGAAAATCAGTAATTATTATAGTGTAGTTTCCTGCACATAAACCTCCAACAGCATTAATTGTTTGCCCTGCAGCATTTCCTCCAGTCCAACTGTATCGATAAGGAGGAAGACCTCCATTTGGAACGACTAATACAGAACCGTTACAAACACCATTACAAGTTGCGTCTATTGTAGTAACTGTTGCAGTAATGGCTATATTATCAGTTATGATTACAGGTTGTGTGGTCACACAATTGTTTCCATCAGTAACTTGTACGGTATAATTTCCAGCACAAAGTCCGGTAACAGTTGGTGTTACTTGTCCACCTGTTTGCCAGAGATAACTAAAATTAGCTGTACCTATTGCAGTTACAGTAGCTTGGCCATCACAAACTCCATCACAACTAGCATTGGTTGCATTAACAATTATAGTTGGTCCGTTAACATCACTAATGGTGATTAAAAATGATTGTATACAAGAATTGGCATCAGTAATTTCAACAGGATAAGTTCCAGCAGAAAGTCCAGAAACACTACATGAGTTTGAACCTAAAGTAGGCCAGTTGTATGTGTGCGTTCCTGTTCCACCAGAAGAAGCACATACATTTGCCGTTCCATCAGAATTACCACAAGTAGAATTTGAAGTAACTACATTATCAATAATAATTGTTGGTTCATTAACTGTGATAGTATCATTTCCAGAACAACCTTTAGAATCTGTTACGGTAACAATGTATATTCCAGCACACAATCCGGTAGCAGTTTGTGTTGTTTGGGCTGCTGGGTCATTCCACTGATAAGTGTAAGTAATAGTTCCGCCTGTTGGGTTTGCTGTTGCTGTTCCATTACAATCTCCATTACAATTTGTCGGAGTTGTTGATGAAGTAATGGTTAAAGGGGTTGGCGTGTTAATGTTAAAGTTAACTACTTTTGTGCAGTTGTTAAAATCAGTTATGATTACACTTACTGGTCCTGCACATAATCCAGATACAGAAGAAGCAGTAGAACCATTGTTAGACCATAAATAGGTGTATGAACCAGTTCCGCCTGTTGGAGCAACACTTGCCGTTCCATCGCAAACACCATTACACGAAGTATTAGTAAATGTTGCGTTTGCAATAATACTATCTGCTTCTCCAACAACTATGTTGGTAGCTAAAATACATCCTGTACTTGTTTCTGTTAATGTTAGGTTATATATTCCAGCGCATAACCCTGTTTGTGTACTATCATTAGTTCCTACAAAACCATTTGGTCCAGTCCAAGCGTAAGTATAAGGGCCAGTACCACCAATAACAATTGCATTAAGAGAGCCATCACAAGTTCCAAAACAAGTGGCATCATTTACGGTAGCAGTAATTCCAGATGGACCTGTAGGGTTAGTAACGGCAACGGTAAATATGGCGACACAACCAGCAGCGTCTGTAACAGTATCCGTATAAAATCCAGCACCTAACCCTGTAAGAACAGAATTGGTGTCTGCAATATTTCCGGTATTCCAAGAGTGAGAATAAGGAGGTGTTCCGCCAGATATAAAAATAACGATAGATCCATCATTCACACCACAATTTGCACCAACGACAACAGTACTATCTGTTATTGGCTGAGGTTCTGTAATGTTTACAGAACCGATAAATACACAGTTATTAGAATCTGTAACAGTAATTGTATAAATTCCAGGGCAAAGGTTATTAATAGAAGAGTTAGTATTATTCCCTGCTAAACATCCACCTACCCACGAAAAAGTAAATGGAGCAGTTCCATTATTAACGGTTATAGTTGCAGTTCCGTTGTTATCTCCATTACAAGTAATATTTGTGCTATCTAAAGTAACATTTAATGCAGGAGGAGCTGTTACGGTATATGTTACAGTGTCAATACACCCATTTGTATCAGTAACAGTTACTAAATAATTTCCGATACAAAGATTAGAAAGGCCAGGGTTTGTTATGCTGTTAGAGCCAGTATTCCCTGACCATAAAAATTGGTAAGGAGCAGTTCCTCCAATTGGAGTAGATACTGCTGTTCCACTACAAATACCATCACAACCTATTGGTGTTCCTGTAACATTTGCATCAAGTATTGCTGGGTTGTTAATTGTTATAGTAATTGCAGGGAGAGAACATAGGTTTGAATCAATAATAGTAACACTATTTGTTAAAAAAGGAGCACAAACATTAAAAAGTGTATCGCCTGTAGCATTTAATGTTGGAGGAGAACTGTTTCCCCAATTAAATGAATAAGGAGTGACTCCTCCATTAACTGTTACTGCCATAATCCCATCACAAAGACCATTACAAGAAATATCAATCCCTATTGGGTTTGCACTCAGAACAGGTGGTTCTGTAATAGTATCAGTAATTAAAACAAAACATCCATTAGAATCAGTAACTGTTATGGTATAAATTCCTGCAGGTAGATTGTTAGTGCTTATTCCAGAGCCAATTACTGGCCCTGTCCAAACATAAGTGTAGATTCCACCTGCTCCGCCTGTTGGATTAAGTGTTATACTTCCTGTTGAATCACCAAAACATTGAACATTTACAACCACATCATTAGGGATGATTTGGGTTGGTTCAGTTATAACTATCGTATCTGATTGAATACAATTATTAGCATCTGTTATAGTAATTACGGCAAAGGTTGGACAAACATTATTGGTGTCATTCCCAAAAGGTAAAGACCAAACAGATGTATATGGTGGAACACCTCCCGTTGGAGAGTGTGTAACAATTGCATCACAAGCATTTGCACAACTTACAGGTTGAATTAACGTGGCTCCTGTTTGTAAAACTGTGGGGTCAACAGGCATATTAATAGAATCAGTAGTAACACAGCCTAATGCATCCGTAACTGTTACAACAGCAAATCCAGAGCATAAACCTGTAACAATAGAATCAGTATTAGGTGGGGGAACATTCCATAAATAAGTGTAAGGTAATGTTCCTCCTATTGGGAAAACAGTTGCAGTTCCATCACAAACTCCGTTACAACTAATACCAACAATAGTAGGGTTAATAGTTATTGTTATTAGTGGATTAATTACTGTTGTATCCGAAGCTGTACATCCGTTAGTGTCAGTAACAGTAATGGTGTATGTTCCTGCACATAGTCCTGTAAACATTGGAGATGATTGGCTTGCTCCTCCAATATCATAAGTGTACCCTGGTGTGCCTCCATTTACTGTTGCAAGAGCAATACCATCACAAACAGCGCCACAACTAGCAGCAGTTGCATTTGCGTTAACAGTGATAGGCTGGGGGTCTATAATAGTAATGGTTTCAGTCGCTGTACAATTATTTGTGTCAGTAACAGTAACGGTATATTGACCTGGGGCTAATGGCCCTATTGATTGAGAATTAGAAGAGAAGGGGGCAGGACCAGTCCAACTGAATGAATACCCAGGGGCTCCACCTGTAGGTATAGAAATTGCTGTTCCATCATTTAAACCATTACAGGTAATGTTTGTTGAATCAACATTTGGAAAAATTTCATTAGGTTCAATAATTATTATTGTGTCATTAACAGTACAAAGTGAATCGTCAGTAATAGTAACAAAATACGTTCCATCACAAAGTGCCGAAACGGAATCACTCCCTTGTCCGTTACCAACAAATGGTGCAGGAATTTTATTCCAATTAAATGTATAAGGAGCGATGCCTCCGAGAGGTGCGGTAATTGCATCTCCATCACAAACACCAAAACAAGAAATGTTATTTTGGGTTGTAGAAGTTGTTAAAAGAAGAGGTTCTGTGATTCCAAAATTAACTAATCGAGTACAGTTATTTGCATCAGTAATTAGTGCTGTATGAGGATTTGGCGTAATACATAGTCCTGTTGTTGTTTCAGAACCTCCTGCTAAAATATTTCCAATAGGAGCGGCACCATCCCAACTAACTGTATAAGGAGCTAACCCCCCAGTTGGAGAAATTGTTGCTGTACCATTACAGTCTCCATTACAAGTTATATTGGTTGTAACTAAATTATCTATAATTGGTACTGCTGGAGAAACAGTAGCCGTAATATTTGAAGAACAGGTTGTTAAATCAGTTACAATAACATTGTAGTCACCAGGGCATAAGCCAAAAATAGAATCAGTCCCCTGTCCGTTAGCTACTTGTCCTGAAGGATTAGATGTCCAAAGAAAAGTATAGTTAGGTGTTCCGCCTACTACAGTAACCACAACCGTACCATCACAAGCACCAAAACAGCTTTCATTTATAACGGTTGTAGTTAAACTTAATGGGTTTGGTTCGGTAATAATTACAGAATCTGTTGCTGTACAACCCGAAGAATCGGTAATAGTAACGATGTATGTTCCTGGACATAAGCTGCCTATAGATTGTGTGTTTCCTGGGTTAAGATTACAAGGAGGGCCCGTCCATAAATAAGAAAAATCTACTGCAGGATTTCCAGTTCCTCCCGTTGGATTAGCAGTTGCTGTCCCGTCATTAAATCCAGGGCAAGTTATATTTGTGAAGTTTGGATTAACAACTAATGGTGGTGGTTCAGAAACAATAATGGTGTCAGAGACAGAACAATTATTATTGTCAGTAACTGTTACAAAGTAAGTCCCTGGACAAAGGTTTACGATAGAATCGAATGTTGTGAAACCTCCAGCATTGGGAATAGAATCCCATACAAAAGTATAGCTAGGAGTTCCTCCTGAAGGGATTGTGGTAATTTTTCCGTCACAAAAACCATTACATGTTATATTGGAGACGGTGGATGAGGTTAGAACAGTATCAGGTTCGGTTAATGTAAAACAGATGATGGTGTCACAACCATTGGCATCAACAATAGTGTCACAATAAATTCCTACGCTTAAACTAGATATAGTAGAGCTTGTAGCAACGGCAATAGTTTCACTAAAGCCAGTGCTCCAATTGTGTGTAAAAGGTCCTGTTCCTCCAGTCGTTACGGTTACTGTAATTGAACCGTCAGAATCTCCCCCACAAGAAGGCCTTATTGATGAGGTGTCAATTTGCATTTGTGGAATTTGAGTAATAATTACACTGTCTTTAGAAAAACAAAGTGAATCGTCACTCACGGTAACAACATAAGTTCCCACACATAAATTAGAAATACTATTACTACTTCCTCCAGGATTGGACCATGAGAAAGTATAAGGAATTCCATTTCCACCAAGTATGTTAGAAACCATTGCATCGCCACTACAATTGCCAAAGCAACTTATATTAGTACTATCTAACGTAAATGTAATAACAGGAGGTTCTGTAAGTACGAAGGTAGAATCTAATGAGCATCCGTTTGCATCAACTATAGATATTGCATACGGATTTGCGCATAAACTAGTAATAATTGGGGTTGTTTGAGGTGTGTTTGTCCAAGTTAAAGGGTATGGGGCACCAACACCAAAGGGAACACCAAAAGAGATGCTAACTCCTAAAGCACCATCACAATCTCCATTACACGTTGGAGATACCGATCCTAATAGCGTTAAAGCTAGCGGAACAGGAGCATCAACCTGAATAGTTTCATTACATTGAAGAAATCCAAACGGAGGTGTGGGCTGTCCTAAATCTGTTATGTTAGCACCAACATTCCCACTACATACATTGAAAATAGTATCTGTTGTTGCTCCATTGTTTGGATCAGAAGTGGTCCATAATGTTGTAAAAGGGCCAACACCACCAGTGTATGACACGAAAACAATTCCGTCACAGTTTCCAACACAAGATTCCCCAAACCCATTAAAATTGGTAAGGACAGTAAGTGTAA
This sequence comes from Flavobacteriales bacterium, assembly GCA_016763795.1. GTDB lineage: Bacteria > Bacteroidota > Bacteroidia > Flavobacteriales_E > Vicingaceae. The sequence goes on along the minus strand of JAESTF010000239.1, from coordinate 4,932 downwards.
CTGTTAGCGGAATAGTTCCACAAACATTTTTCATTGTGAATTTCTGACTAAAAGTAAACTCATTTTCATTAAAAAATCCTAATTGAATAATTGCTTTTTTATTAATAATAATGTTAGAGTTGTTTCTAATAAAAGAAAAATTTGGAGCGTTATTTAATATCATTTTTTGATGTGCATAAATAACAGCATCTGTAGCAGTTATTCTTTTTGATAAAGAGCCACTGACATCTATCCCTCCAGAAAAAACGGTAATGTTGTTGATGATTAGTTCACCTTGCTCTAAATAAATAAAATTAGAGTCTGTTGTTGTTAAATTGCTTTGAAGTCTCCATGATCCATTTCCGTTAAATTCAATATCACCTAAGAACGTACTTCTATCAAAAAATAAGTTGGTTTGTAACTGATTGGAAGTGAAAATAGTTTTTCCATAAAACTCATTTGTATAAAATTCATTAAGATGAAGGTTCCCATTTATCGTTAAGCTAGCATTTGTTAAAGATTTGAATATAGTGTTTTTTGTATTGGTCCAAGTAAAGTTTTTACAAGCGGCTAAACCTTGAACGGTTACAGAGTTTCCTTTTTTGAAAGATTTTTTATCAAAAAACACATCGTCATTCTGAGTTGGAATTCCTATCCCTCCATTACCACCAGATGTATTAGACCAATTCGAAGCATTATTCCAATTACCACTATTACCTACCCAATAAAAATCTGCAGCAACAACATTGCTTAAGGCAAACAAACTAAATAGTACTGTTAATAATAGATTTTTTGTTATGTTCATCAACATAGATTTGCTTAGAATAGTGTTAAGGTTACGACAATAATACAAAATATGTTACGAAAAATGTAATAATATTTCATACTTATACACAGCAAGACGTTGAAGACCCTACGAAAGTTGCAAAAGAAAAATATGTAAGTTTAAGTAGATTACGAATTTAAAAGGAAAGAATTCAATAATTGTAGGAATTCAACGGGTTTTTCTGCATGTACCCAATGTCCTGAATTTAGTGTTTTTATTTGTGAGTTTGGAAATATTTTATTGATAATTTTAAAATCTGTTGCAGTAATGTAATTTGATTTTTCTCCTCTGATAAAAAGCGTTGATTTTTCAAAAGGATCAATATTTTCTAATCCTTGTCCAATGGTTTCTATTTGATTATTAATAACAGGTAGATTGAAACGCCAAGCCAATTTTCCTTGTGTTATCCAATGTAAATTTTTGAGTAAAAATTGACGAGTAGAAATATCGCTAATGTAATTACTTAATTGTTTATCTGCTTCTTTCCGAGTATTAATCACCTCTAAATCTAACGAAAGCATTCCATCTAAAATTTCAGTATGATGAACTGGATAAGCTTTTGGTGCAATATCGACCACAATTAATTTTTTAAGTTTATTAGGGTAATTCATAGCAAACTGCATGGCTGTTTTTCCACCCATAGAATGTCCTAAAATAATGGGGTCAACAATACCGTTTTGCATCAAAAATTCATACAAATCATCCGCCATTACATCATAATTAAATTCATTGCTGTGTGGCGATTGACCATGGTTTCTTCCATCAACAATAAAAACTTCAAAATAGTCACCTAATTTTTTAGCTAAAGTCAGCCAATTATCTAATGAGCCAAATAATCCGTGTAAAATTACTAAAGGTTCCCCTTCGCCTACTTTTTTAAAATTTAATTGCATTCGACAAAAATCGTATTTTTGAGGAAAATACAGAAAAAAATGAGCGAATTAAAAGTAGTTGGAACGAATAAAAAAGAATTTAAAGTTGAATTGGATCAAACGGGAAATTCAGGATTGTTAAATGGGGAAGATTTTTCATGGGACGTTATCAAAACAAAAGGAAATTCGTACAGCGTTATTAAAAATAATAAATCGTATAATTTAGAAGTGTTGGAAGTTGTTGCTGAGGAAAAATCGTTTTTAATAAAGGTTGACGGTATAAAATACCAGTTTAATGCAAAAGATAAATACGATGAATTGTTACACAGTTTGGGGATGGATACCACGGCTAGCAAAAAAGTATCAGACTTAAAAGCACCAATGCCGGGATTAGTTTTAGAGATTTCTGTTTCGGGTGGACAGCAAGTAAGTAAAGGAGATGCTTTGCTAATTTTAGAGGCAATGAAAATGGAAAATGTAATTAAATCGCCAACGGATGGAGTTATAAAAAGCATTTCGGTGAACCAAGGTGAAACGGTAGAGAAAAATCAAATCATCTTAAATTTTGAGTAACAGGCTATACCTAAAGTAATTATTGAGTAAGACAATGAAAGTAACATATCTTATAATTCTTATTTCTTGTTTTTTCTTTTCTTGTGGAAATGATATTTCTAATAGTGAAAAAGAAAATTTAAAAAACGATCCTTTGAAAACTGAAGTAGCTATTCCTACAGGTGGGATAAAAATTATTGAGCCAATTGTTGATGAAGAGGTTGTTGTATTAGAAAAAAATGGAATAACCTTAACTGAAATTAAAGGTCAAAACAATTCGGAAGCGACCATTCAATTAAATACCAAACAATTTAAGGAAGGAGAAAATTATTTAAGTTTTTCGGTAAGCGGAGTCCAAAACTATTTTATTTCGTATTTGGCAAATAATTACTCTTTATCTCAATTTAAAACTGATGTTTTTGAGGTCGAATTTTTATACGGAAACAATGTGTTTTTGGCTTTTTTAACCGATAAAAATGGAATTAGCATTAAAACAAATAAAGGCTCTGTTTTAAGAAATGCTGTTTTAGGAGGGGTAGAAAGCTTGTTTGATATGAAACAACCACACTTGTTTTATTATTTGCCACAAGCAGAAACCAACGAGCCAATTTTAGATTTCTACTTGGTAAATACTGCTATTTCAAAAAATGGAAATAAAGTAAAAGTTATGATTAACGAATCTGAATTCATGATCAATAAGTGGGCTGCTTATAAGATTGATGGGCTAAAAAAAGAAAACAATTCTGTTCGCATTCAATTAATTGATGAAAACGGTGATTTAATTGATGGTCCTTTTAATGATAGTGGGGAGAGGGTGTTATATTTGGTTAGAGTCTTGTGAGGTCTTTATCAACTTACTATTGGGAATTTACAATTGGCTTTTTTGTAATAGCGCTGTTGCTATATGTATTCACTATTTTTAATAAAAGGGTTTATTTTAAGGTGGAAGATGAAATTATTTCTGAAAAAAGTAGATTAAACTTGTTGGGGCTAAATTTTCTGTTACTCGTAATTTTTGTGGTTTCTGTTAAAATGTTGAGTGGAGAGTTAATAGATGATTTTATCAGTTTTGCAGCACTTTTTTTAGGTTCACTTTTTGTTTCTTACTGGATGGTTGAGTTTTCGGTTAGATTGATATATTCTAAATATAAAGACTTTAAAAAGAAATAACATTCTTTATAGAAGAGGCCTAAAACTTACTTCTAAAACTATCAAAAAAACATTTTTTACATTTGCGTTATCAGTAAACTAAGCAAATACGAATTTGAGCACATTTATCCACAACTGGTTAGAGCTGCTTTTAAAATGGTTAAAGATGAAGCGGTTTCAGAAGATATTGTTCAAGAGGTGATTTTAAAATACCTAAAAAAAGAAAACAGCATCTCTATAAAGGTAAAACTGAGTACTTATTTACACAGAGCAGTTACCAACCAGGCAATAGATTATTTACGGAAAGAAAAAAGAGTAATTAAGTTACCCATCGAAGATCAGCAATTAGCAGAGGAAGAAACTGTTAAAACTGAAGAGCAAGAGTATTTGGAACGAAGAGTGAAATTGGCACTTGCTGAATTACCAGAAAAATGCAAAGAAGTATTTATTATGGCTAAAATTCAGGATATGAAATACAAAGAAATAGCGGAAGAGCTGGGTATTTCAATAAAAACGGTAGAAAACCAAATGGGGAAAGCGTTTAAAATGCTTCGAGAAAAACTAAAGGACACAGGCAAATCATTTTATTCACTTTTAATGCTTTTAACATAGGGGTATTTTATTAAAACCCCGTCTAATAGAATAATGGAACAACGATTTTGGGACATATTAGCTAAAAAACTTTGCCAAGAAGCAAGTCCTTCCGAATTGGAAGAACTAGACTTATTAATGAGTGAGAACAAACATTTTACTGAATTAGCGAATGATGCTGTTATTCATAATAATTCTTTTAATGTAGATGCTTCAACTATTAAAATAGATGTTGAAAAAGCTTGGGAAAGCATTCAAAACAAAAAAGTAATTCCACTTAATACTTCTAAATCGAAGCTACGATGGATGGCAGGAGTTGCGGCTTCGGTAGTTGTTATCCTTTCTTCGGTTTGGTTTTATAACACACAAAATTCAAGTACCGTTTATCTATCCAGTAATGAAAACAACCCCATTGTTTTAGCAGATGGAACAACTGTTTGGTTAAATGCTAATTCAGAATTAACGGTTAATTTTAATGACGAAAACCGTAAGGTAACATTGGTGGGAGAGGCCTATTTTGAAGTAGTAGAGAATGTGAAGCCTTTTATTGTTAAAGCAAACAGTACTCAAACCAAAGTATTAGGAACTCATTTTAATATTAAAGCCATCAAAAACGATTTATTAGTAACTACAACACTATTTACAGGTAAAGTACAATTTACAACCGATAATGATAACGTTATTTTGACTCCATTTCACTATGCAGCATACAATACAAATAGTAATCAACTAATTACTGATACGTTAATGAACAATAACAATATTGCGTGGAAAGATGGAGGAATCATTAAATTTGAGGAGGCTAATTTTAGAGATGTTCTCTCTACGATAGAAAGTTGTTACCACATTAATGTAATAGTAGAAAATCAGGATATTTATAGTTGTAATTTTACAGGAAGCTTCTCTAAGCCAAATTTAGAGGAGTTGTTAGAAGTCATTGCTGTATCGTTAAACATATCCTAT
>JAESTF010000027.1 GCA_016763795.1 Flavobacteriales bacterium | reverse complement strand
TCAGAATACAACTTGAAGCATTTAATTATACTTATTCCAACAAAATTATTTATTCCTATAAGTATAACAATGCTAATTGGTACCAATCATCAACCCCCGAAATCAACATCATAAATGCACCTTTTGGTTTTTACAAAATTTATTTAAAAGCTCATACTATAAATGGAGAATCTTATGGTAGATTAATAACTTTAGAGTTAAATAATCCTTTACCCTTTTATTATAGCTTTTGGTTTTATTCTTTAGTAGTTATAACGTTTCTTCTAATTGTAATTTTATATTTTAAAAGAAGGAGTAAGAAAGCTTTTATCTTATCAGATATAAAATTCAAGCTAAGCCAGAATAGGCAAAAAATGCTCACTATGCAAATGAGACCTCATTTTTTATCTAACATATTTAACAATTTACAAGGAGTTATTTTAAATGATGAATTAGAAAAAAGTAGTGAGCTTATAAAAAAAGTAGATCAATATTTACGTCAAACAATTAAGCTTAGCGAAAATGATTTCAATACATTAGAACAAGAGGTTATTAGCATTGAAAGATATCTTAATATTGAAAATGGAAGAATTGAGAAAATAGTAGAATTAAAAATTCCAAATACTTGGAATAATTTTAAAACAAAAATCATTGTTCCTGTGTTTATTTTACAACCTATTGTTGAGAATGCTATATGGCATGGCATCCAAAAAAGCAATAATTTAACAGGGATTATTAAACTAGAAATAGAAGAGGTCAAAAATTATTATATAATCTCTATTCAAGATAATGGGGTCGGTTTAGACGCTAATTTAAGCAAAAAAGGAAACTCTATTGCATTGAAAAACATTGAAGAGAGGCTGTCTTTAATAGATTTTAACAAACGAAAAGAATACATTAATTTCATTTCTTCACAAGAAGGGCTAACTGTAAAATTATATGTCACAAAAAAAATTAAGAATCATTCATATTGAAGATGAAAAGGATGCGCGAATTACATTAAAAAAAATGGTAGAAAAATTTATTACAAATGCTGAAGTAATAAACTTTGCTACAACCCTTGAGGAAGGCATCTCACTAGTAGAAAATGAAAAATTCGATTTATTGTTTCTAGATCTTCAATTACCTGATGGAAATGGGTTTTATATCGCTGAAAAATATACCTCCATTACATCTAAAACAATACTAACTACAGCTGATGACTCCAGAGGAATTGATGCTTTAAAAAAAGGGATTACAGATTATTTGGTGAAACCCTACACGATTAATGAATTACAAGAATCCATAGAAAAATTTAGGCTAAAAATAACTAATTCAAAAAATATAAAAGCACCTATTACAGACAATGAAAAACTTGCAATACCAGATATAAATGGCATTAGATTTGTTAACTTTAAACATATTATTCGATTAGAATCTGACGGAAACTATACTCGAATTTTTTTACAAAATGAAAGTAAAGATCTTTATGTAAGTAAGACACTAAAAACTTTTGAAACGCTATTAGCAGAAAAAAAATTTTTAAGAGTACACCAATCGCACTTGATCAACTTTAACTTTATTTATAGATTAAATAAATTAGATGGAGGGAATGTTGAATTAATAGATGGAACAATAATCAAAACATCAGCAAGTGGTAGAAAAATATTAAAATCGCAACTTGGTCTATAGAATACCTTTTTTAAAAGTACCTACACCTCCTATTTTCTAAAGTACTTTTTAAATCGGGAGACCCAATACAGTTCACATTCTTCTTTATACTATTAAAAGTGAAATTAGAATTTAATACTATCCATTTTTTTGTCGCAAGACCAAAACCTCTCGTAGACAGATTTATATACATTTCTACTTTCAAAAAATAACTCTTTTTATTAAAACAATATTATTATAGAATATAGTAATAAAATCAACAAATATTGTACTAATATTGTTTAATTAATTGCGGACATAAGCTTAAAGAACAAAGTTGGGCCTGTGAGTCTACAAAACTCAATATTAAACGATCTCTATTCTTTTAATTTGATTCTGAATAAAAGTAAAATAATGACATTCGAAACATTTATAAACTATAAGATTATCGCATTCGAAAGCTACTCACTTTCTGTTTATACAGTAGTTGCTGTAGTGTTAATAGTGGTAGTTACAGTTCTAATATCTAAGGGTGTAAGAAAAATATTATTTAGTGAATCTAAATTAAATAAGATTGAAAAAGGAAGTGCTTTTGCACTTTTTAAATTAACCAAATACATTCTTTGGATAATTGCAATTGCTTTAATTTTAGATGTAGTTGGAGCTAACCTAACTGGTCTTTTAGTCGGTTCTGCAGCGTTATTAGTTGGTATTGGGTTAGGTTTGCAACATACTTTTAATGATTTCATTTCAGGAATCATTCTCCTTATAGAAAATACTACTGCTGTAGGTGATGTTTTAGAAGTTGAAGGAGAGGTTGTTTTAATTCAAAATATTGGGTTAAGAACTTCAAGAGTAATTAATAGAGATGATATTATTATGATTATTCCAAACTCTTTAATCACTACTAATAAAGTAATTAACTGGAGTCATCAATCTAAAAAAACACGTTTTAGAATTAACATAGGCGTTGCTTATGGCTCTAATGTTGATTTAGTAATAAAAGTATTAGCCGAAGCCGCAGGAGAACATCCAGAAATTAAAGATAAAAGCTCTATAAAAGCACGATTTTTAGATTTCGGAAATTCTTCTTTAGATTTTGAATTATTATTTTTTAGTAAAAATGTATTCCGAATTGAAAATGTTAAAAGTGATATTCGGAAAATAATTAATCAAAAATTTATTGAAAATAAAATTACAATTCCATTTCCTCAAATGGATGTGTATTTGAAAAAATAGATTCTCTAAAAAAGCTTATTTTAAGTATTCCAATAGAATTACTACCTTTAACACTTAGTGCTTTATTTTTTTATAAAGAAAAACTAAAAAATATTTAATGGCAGGAAAAAAGAAATTTGGATTTTTTGCAGGAGTTTTCACCCCGTCCATCTTAACAATATTAGGTGTAATAATGTATATGCGTTTAGGCTGGGTTGTTGGCAACGCAGGCTTAATAGGCACCATTATTATTATTTTAATTGCTCATGTAATTGCTGTAACAACAGGTTTAAGCGTTTCTTCGGTTGCTACAGATAAAAAGATTGGTGCTGGAGGTATTTACTATGTCCTATCACGAAGTATGGGTGTACCAATAGGAGGTTCTATTGGCATTGCTTTATATATCGGAACTGCCTTTTCTATTGCTTTATACCTAATTGGTTTTGCCGAAAGTTTTAATGGTTATTTTGGATTTGGAACAACTATTAATGATTTTCGAATTACAGGAACAATAGCTTTAGTATCATTAACAGCTTTAGCTTTAATTAGTACTTCAGCAGCATTAAAAGCCCAGTTTTTTATTTTAGCAGCAATCATTATTTCTTTAGTCTCAATCTTTTTCGGAACATCAGATTTTGTTCCTCATACAGTGAACATGTTTTCTACAAAAGGCTCTGTACCATTAGAAACAGTTTTTGCAATTTTCTTCCCTGCAGTTACAGGCTTTACTGCAGGAATTGCTATGAGTGGAGATTTAAAAGACCCTAAAAAATCTATCCCGGTTGGAACATTATTGGCTATAGGAACAGGCTTAATTGTTTACATTGGTTTAGCTATTTTTATGGCTTATGCAATAGATTCTGAAACATTAAAAAGTGATTACAACATCTTAATGAAAATTGCTTTATTTGCTCCAGCAGTAGTTGCAGGAATCTGGGGAGCAACGCTATCTTCAGCTTTAGGTGGTATTTTGGGTGGACCAAGGATACTACAAGCAATGTCATTGGATAAAGTAACGCCAAAGATTTTTGGAAAAGGGAAAGGGAAAGACAATGAACCTGTAAATGCATTAATGTTAGTTTTTGTTATTGCCGAAGCAGGTATTTTAATTGGAGAATTAGACGTAATTGCCCGAGTAGTCTCTATGTTTTATTTAGCTGCTTACGGATTTATTAATATTTCTTATTATCTAGAAAGTTGGGCAAACCCAGATTTTCAGCCTACATTTAAAATTAAACGTTGGATAGGTTTAGTTGGTGCATTAGCCTGTTTTGGTGTAATGTTTAAGTTAGATATGATTGCAATGTTTGGTGCGTTTGCAGTTATTGGTTTGCTTTACTTTTGGTTACAACGAAAACAAATACAACTACAATCAAACGATGTATGGCAAAGTGTATGGAGCAATGTAGTAAACAAAGGATTAAAGAAACTAGAAGCAAAAGAAGTTGCAAGCGAAAATTGGAACCCAAATATTTTATTGTTTAGTGGAGAATCAAACCAACGAATAAAATTATTAGAGTTTAGTAAAATACTTTCTGGAAGAACAGGTATCGTTACTGATTTCAATCTAATTAGCAATAATGGATCCGCTACATTTTCAAAAAACCAACAAGCGGTAAAAGATGAAACACTAGAAAAGCTCGGAATTTACGGCCGTAAAATTGAAGTAGATGACCATTATTCTGGAATAGAAAACATTGCTTCTACCTATGGATTTACAGGTGTAGAACCTAATACAGTTATGATGAACTGGAGCAGGACTACAAAATATCCTGAAAAATATGTAAAAATGACTCAAAAACTGATTCATTTAGATTACAACCTTCTTTATTTAGATTATGATGAAAAAGCTCATTTTGGAAATTATCAAACGATAGATTTATGGTGGCGAGAAACTGATAGTAATAATGCCGAAATGATGCTAAATATCTCTAGGTACATTTCTCAATCGGCAGATTGGTCAAGAGTAAAAATTAGAGTTTTATATGTAAATCACAACAATGCTGACAACACCCTAATCAAAACAAAAATTCTTAACCTCACTAATAGACTAAGAATTGATGCAGAAATTAAAATTATTAATAATGGTGTTGAACAAAAATCTTTTTACAAAATAATCGAATTACAATCGGCCAAAACAGACTTAATTATTTTAGGGATCCCTAACATTAAACCAGAAAAACAAGCTGAATATATTTTAAACACTGACGAACTATTTGAAACCGTTGGAACTACTTTATTGGTTAAAGCTTCCGATAATTTTAATGAGCTCGATTTAGTTTTTACTAAAGAAGCAGAAATTGCAACAGAAGCAGAAATCACATTAAACCCTTTAATCAAAATCGCTTATCCTGCAATAAATGAGGTTGTTTTTGAGTTAGATAATAATCTTTCCCGAACAGTTGAACTTATAGCCGAACCTACATTAAACATAATGTCATCGAGCTACGCTAACTTTATTATTGATGCCAAACAGCAATTCGAAAAAACAATAGAAGCTTTAGATGAAAACCATTCTGTAACTAAAATTGCAAGAGAAATACAAGTTTTCATTAACCAACTCATTGCTTCTTCTGATAAGTTTAAAACCAATAAATTACCTGAGATTGAAGAACTTTTTAATTTAGGAATTTCAGCCTTTATTCAAGAGCGTAAAACATTCCTGCAAAACACTCCAAAATCAATAAAATATAAGCCTTCGGATAATAAACAAACTGATTTTTTAAGTAGTAAAAGGAAAATTTATTGGCAAAATATTGTCAATTATTATTACCAATCTTCCATTATCAAAAACACAGAAGTTGCCTTTTTAGATTTAGGTGTCCGTAATTACGTTATTTTAAATAAACTAACTGAAGGGATTAAAGAACAGACTCATTTATTTATCGAAAAAATGAGTGCTGCTAATAAAGAGACAAAAGAGGCTGCTTTAAAAGAATTGACTACCAATATATTACAACTTTTTGATAGTTTATTAGTGAATTGTTCTCATCTAAAAACAATAACAGTTAATCAAATAAACACCTCTGAAAGAAATATTTGTGTTGAAATAATTAAGAATATTGAAGATAAGGCTTTCTATAAAAAAATAAAAAAAGAAAGCGAAAGGCTTAAGAAAAAAGAAATAGAACAAGCTCGATTAAATGTTGCTGATTATGGTTCTAACTGGCACAGAAATCAATGCTTTTCCCATAATCAAATGCAGGCAGATTTAAACTTAACAACTGCAGGTTTATCTGTTTTTATTGTTAATGAAATGATTAAATCTCGTGCATACAGATTGACTGTCACTTCTCAAGGAAACGATATTGAATCATTTACTAAAGCCATTAATTATATAAGCGAAAATTTAGAAAATGGAAAACTTGAAAATTATACTGACAAAACAATAGAGAAATTAACCGATGGGATTCCTCACATTAATCTTAGCGATACCATAAAAAACGAAGAGGATAAAATTCTATCTATTTCTCGAAGATCACCAGAAAGTCTTCTTTTAATGAGTGCTAATTCGTTAAATAATTTTCAAAATTGTCAAAATGAAGATGTTGAAGGGATTGAAGTTAGTTTAGCTAACATCCAAAATCACATTCTACAGTCTTCTTATTTAGCACCTTTACAAGGTTCGTTAACCGATTTAGAAGAAGTGTTTAAAAAGAATGCAGAAGCACTTTATAATTCTTCCAACTTAGTGAATTATATTCTTACAGAACCTATTACAAAAGACAATATAAAAGATTATAAAAGTAATCTTACTCAAGTTCAAAAAAGTACTGAACATTGCGCTGATGAACTCAAAAAAATAAAAGATTCTTTTAGTTATAGTTTAAGTATTCACATACATAATACGCTCACGGACCTCAATATTATAGGCATAGTAGAGTCCATAGATTCATACTCAAAAGTTTCTTCAAATTCTATTTCAAAATCTAAGTTTCAAAAATGGTATAACAAACAAAAAGGGCACATTACAAAAAAGTACAGTACTCTTTATGAATTTATTATTCAACGAAAACGAGATGTTGATAACATTAAGTTTATTGAAAAAAACAATCAATACCTTAACAAAATAGAACAATCAAATCTATTTGTAAACAAATTAGTTTACCCTGCAGGTATAGAAAATGATTTATCTTTTTATTATAAAAAATTATTTACAGGAAGCCATTTAGGAAATGTTAGCCCCATTTACAATAGCAATGAAGTTAATACTATGAAAACTACCATTGCACGGGTTGATAGTGGAATAAGTGGCGCTATTATGATTTTAGGCGAAGCTACTTCGGGAAAAACTTATTTTATTGAAACCTTAACCAATATGATTGGAGATAAAGAAAAAATTTACATGAAGCCTCCTGCTAAACAGAGTTTTGATGTAAATGATGTTCATCTTTCTTTCCAAAACACATTCGGAAAAAGTGGTACAGCTGAAACTATCTTAACTCAACTAAATAGTAAATCTATTTTAGTTTTTGACGATTTTGAAAATTGGTGGATGAAAGCATCAAATGGAAGTGATGCCATCAATTATTTAGCTAAATTAATCGGAAAATTTGGTGACAAACATTATTTTATTTTATCATGTAATATTTTTAGTTTTGACATTATTAGGAAATCTTCAAATATAGAGAAGCAATTATTAGCCAATATTATTGTTCCCCCTATGAGTAGAAAAGAACTAAAAGAAGTGCTAACAAACAGACATAAAACTGGCGGTGCAGCAGTTTGGTACAATAATCAACTCCTAAGCGAATCTAAAAAGATTGATCTCCTTTTTAATGACATCTATAATAAATCCAAGGGAAATATTGGTGCTGCCTTAACTACTTGGATAAGCAGTATAAATAAAGATGATGAGGGGAATTTATACATTAGCAAATCTAATCCTATTCAATTCCCTAGTATTAACAATCCCAACTGGAAAGCAATTCTGTATCAGTTCATTATTCATGGAAACTTAAAAGAGCAACAAATTCATAAAATATTTAACGATACAACATGGGTTTATTCAACATTAACCGAATTAGAAAAATCAGGCTTAATTTATAAAAAATCGAATACCGTTTATGCAATTAATACCTCTGCTAAATACTTTATTGAAGAATGGTTAAAGGGACTAAAAATTTTAAACGAATAAGGTTATGAACTTTAATATTAGCGAAATACAGCTTTACAAACTCTTGTTCTATATATTATTTGGAGCAATACTATTTATTATACTTTACATTATCAATCACTATGTTATTCCTTTAATAAAAAGAAAACAACATCAAATAAATAAATACTGGCAAAAATTTCAGATAGTAGCTTGGGTGCTTTTTTCAGGAATGTTCTTTATTGCATTAATTAGAGCAAACATGTTTATTACCTTAATTTTTTTAGTAATAATTTTAGGATTAGGTTGGAGTTTTTGGAGTAATATTTTTTCAGGAATTATAATTCGATTTAATAATCAATTTGAGCCTGGAGAGGTCATTTCTACTGAATTTGCTAAAGGAGAATTAAAATCAATTAATTTATCTCAATCAGAATTAATTAACGACAAAGGAGAAACCATAATTATTCCTAATAAAAAATTAAGAAATGCTGTTTTAACACATTACCACAAAAAAAGTAATGTACAGATGCACTCATTTAAAGCTACTTTTTCCAATAAAAAATTAGAAACAGTATATCAGTTAGTTTTAAACTGCCCTTATATTTCTGCTAATCAAAAAATTGAAGTAGAGCGTACAAATGGTGATGAATTTAATATTAGTGTTGCAATTATAGATAATTCTTTTGTAGATAAAGTAAATCAATACTTTATTTCTTTTAGAAATTTAAGTCCTAGTAAATCATAAAAACTAGAGTATTACCCTCCTTTTTATTTTTACAATTAACTTACTATTCCGAATTTATAAATAAAACAATCTATTTGTAACAATTAATATTTTAAGACATTTAATGCTAAAATTGTTTATATATTAAAAATTATGTAACTATTTGTTAGTATTTTAAGTATTAATAAACAGAAGCTTCCCAAACTAGTTTGAACAGTTCTAAAGAACATCATTAAAAACTAAATTCTACTTGAATTTTACAAGCAATAAATATTCGTTTAACTTAACACTTAAAAACTATGAAAACTATATATACTTACACAACCATATTCGCAATTATTTTATTCAACTTAAATTTAAAAGCTAACAACCCTAGTATTCCAAACGGAATTATTTATCAGCTAACAGTTAAAAGTACCGACATTTCAAAATCAAAACAAATAATTACAGAATATCATTATTTAAGAAAAATAATGACTCAAGGAACTTTCGAATACCAGTTTGGAAAATACACCTCATACAAAAATGTTGATTCTGTAAAAACATTACTTATAAAAGTTGGCTGTACTAATGTTTCTATCCTAGCATACAACAATCACACTCTAATTCCACTTACAGAAGCAATTTCTATACAATACAAAGCAAATTATTTAATGGAACGTAGTGAAGAAAAAAAGATAGCTAAAACAATTACAACAAAAGAAGTAAATTACTTATTACAAGTACAACAATCAGGGTTAAAGCATTACTATTCTTTAGCAATACCTATCACTTCTATAGAAACTGTAGATCAAATTTTAGAAAAAATAGACAATGAGCAAGTAATAGAAATTAGTGTAGATGATAAATTATATTCTATCGGAAAATATGAATCTTTTAAAGAAGTAATTGCGGCTCGCAAGCAATTTATAGAAAGTGAAATATTTGATGTGTTTATTATGGCTCAAATAACAGATGATAGATTAGATAAAGATGACACCAACAATTTAGCCTTAACAATTCAGTCAGTAGTTAACGAATTAGCCGCAAAATAAAACAGCTTATCTTTGTGTACTTTTGTTGCTAATGAATAAAAGTACACATAAGATAACAGACTGGCTTCCTACCACTAAAAAAGAAATTGACCAGAAAGGTTGGGATGAACTGGATGTGATTCTCTTTAGCGGAGATGCTTATGTAGACCATCCTTCTTTTGGTAGTGCAGTTATAGGTAGAATAATTGAAAGTATGGGGTTGAGAATCGCAATTGTTCCTCAACCCAACTGGAAAGATGATTTAAGGGATTTCAAAAAACTTGGCGCTCCTAAATTATTTTTTGGTGTTACTGCTGGATGTATGGACCCTATGATTAATCATTACACTGCCAATAAAAGGTTACGCTCTGATGACGCATACACCCCTGGAGGACAAAAAGGATTTAGACCTGATTATGCCACCACTGTTTACACCAATATTTTAAAAGATTTATTTCCTGATGTTCCAGTTGTAATTGGTGGAATTGAAGCTTCTTTAAGAAGAGTTACTCATTATGATTATTGGTCGGACAAATTACACCCAAGTATTTTAGAAAGTTCAAAAGCCGATTTACTAATTTATGGAATGGGCGAACAGCCTTTACGAGAAATTATCACTCTGTTAGAAAAAGGAATTCCTTTTAGCTCTTTAACAACAATTAAGCAAACTGCTTTTTTACAAGATAATTCTATTAGCCTTCCTAAAAACAAAAACTGGAAAGACCTTACCCTTTCTTCGCACGAAGCATGTTTAAAGGATAAAAAAACATTTGCAAGCAATTTTAAGCACCTGGAACAAGAATCAAACAAGCTTTATGCAGATCGTTTAATTCAAGATATTGGAAAAAAGAGACTTGTTATCAACCCTCCTTTTCATACCATGACAGAAAAAGAGATTGATGCCTCTTTTGATTTACCTTACACCAGATTACCACATCCGAAATACAAAAAACGAGGTGCAATTCCTGCTTTCGAAATGATTAAATTCTCTGTCAACATGCACCGTGGGTGTTTTGGAGGATGTAGTTTTTGTACCATTTCGGCTCACCAAGGGAAATTTATTGCTAGTCGTTCTGAAAAATCTATTTTAAAAGAAGTAGATCAAATAACCAACATGGATGATTTTAAAGGTTATATCAGTGATTTAGGGGGACCTTCAGCAAACATGTATAAGATGAAGGGAAAGATTCAATCTATTTGTGATAAATGCGCTGCTCCATCTTGTATTTCACCTGTTATTTGCAGCAATTTAGATACTACCCATAAACCTTTAACAAAAATTTACAAAGCTGCAGGAAATCACCCTAAAGTTAAAAAAGCTTTTATTGGTAGTGGTATTCGGTACGATATGTTGGTTCCTGAATTTAACAAAAATGCTGACCCAAAAGATTTAGAAGAATATACCGAAGAAGTGATTAAAAATCATGTTTCAGGAAGATTAAAAGTTGCTCCAGAACATACTTCTGATGCTGTATTAAAATTAATGCGAAAACCTTCATTTAAAAATTTCCACCTCTTTAAAAATACTTTTGATAGAATTAATAAAAAACTAAATCTCAACCAAAAATTAATCCCCTACTTTATTTCTAGCCATCCTGCTTGTAAGTTAGAAGATATGGCAAACCTTGCTGCCGAAACTAAAGATATGGGATTTCAGTTAGAGCAAGTTAATGATTTTACACCAACACCAATGACTGTTGCCACTATCATTTATTACTCGGGCTATCATCCTTACACATTAAAACCTGTTTTTACACCAAAAAGCAAACAAGAGAAACAAGACCAAAGTCGTTTTTTCTTTTGGTATAAAAAAGAAAACCATGGTTGGATTAGAAACACACTAATGAATGCTGGGAGAAAAGATATCTTAAGTAAATTATTACCTCAAAAGAGAAAAGGCTCTATAACTAAAACTAATTACTAGCTTAATAATTATTAAGCTAGTAATTAGTTTTAGTTATTTAACAAGAGTCACTTTACCTATAAATTCATG
>JAESTF010000238.1 GCA_016763795.1 Flavobacteriales bacterium | reverse complement strand
GGTTTAAGAGGTTTGTTATTTACCGCTTTTCTAGGTGCTTATATGAGTACCATTTCTACTCAATTAAATTGGGGTGCAAGTTATTTAACCAACGATTTGTATAAAAGACAAGCAGAAGAAAGTGGTAAAGAAATTGACCAAAAACAACTCGTAAAAATGGGGAAATTATTTACTGTAGTAATTATGATTATTGCTCTAGTTGTCACTTCTTTTATTGATACAATTGATGGTGCAGCTCGTTTTTTAATTGCATCATCTGCTGGTTTAGGAGCTGTTTTAATTCTAAGATGGTATTGGAGTAGAATTAATATTTGGAGTGAAATTTCAGCAACCATTGCTCCTATTATTGGCTACACATTAAGTAAATTTATACTTGCTCCAATGTTTGATCTTGAAATAAGCTCAGGGGAAATTCAAAATAATTTTATTGCGAATGAAGGAGTTTTATTGTCTACCACCCTATTTACAACAGTAGTTTGGTTAATCGTTACATTTTTAACAAAGCCTGAAAGTGATGAAACATTAAAAAAGTTTTACAGACAAGTTGAACCTGAGGGTGCTTGGAGTAATATTAAGGAAAAGTTAAACCTGCCTAAAACAAAGTCTCAGATTCCCGCACTAATTGTTTGTTGGCTAAGTGCAACAGCGCTAACATACTCAATGCTTTTCTTTATCGGTAAATTAATTTTTCAAGATTATACTTATGCAATAATCAACTTAATAATTGCTATAATCTCAGGTTTGTTGTTAAGGCACTTTATGCTTCATACAAAAATATTTAACGATTAACTGTAAAAACTGTTTATTAATCGATAAAATTTGATTTACTATTGAAGTTTTTTTTGTTTATTTGCAATCATAGAAAATTTTCTAAAACAATATCAATGACTAAGAAATATTTTAACTTAAGAAATCAAGTATTCACTTTATCAATACTAGCTGTCTGTGCAGTAAGTTGTGGCGGAGATGAACCAACAGAGGATCAAATTGAAGAGCCAACAGAAGAAGCAAATTCAAACAATACCCAATTAATGGAAATTGATGGTAAGGTTTTTAGCATACCTTCTCCTGTTCAAACAGCAATGCTGATTAAAAATGCAGGCACCAATTACAATAAAGACATTTTAAATGAGCCTTCTAAAGTTACTAACTACTCTACTAACTTTAAAAAAGCAATTAACTTAGGTATTTACGGAGCCGATTTAGGTTATGTAACTATGTATGACCAAACTCAAGATGCCATTTCTTTTTTAACAGCTGTTAAATCTATTGCTGATGATTTAGGTGTAAGTAGCGCTTTTGATTTAGAGTTAGTTGAACGATTCGAAAAAAATATTGGAAACCAAGATTCTTTATTGGTTTTAGTTTCTGATGCTTATAAATCAAGCGATAGATATTTAAAAGGAAATCAACAAAATGATATCGGTGGTTTAATTTTAGCTGGTGGTTGGATAGAAAGTTTATACTTTGCTACTACTACTGCAGAAATGACAGGAAACAAAGATGTTATTAAAAGAATTGGAGAACAAAAAACAACTGTTTACAACCTTATTAAATTATTAACGCCTTATTATAGTAAGCCTGAGTTTACTTCTTTAATTGACAATTTAATGGAGTTGAATGAAATTTACGAGCAAGTTGAATCAACATACACTTATGTTAAGCCAACTGTAGATGCAGAAAATAAAACAACAACTATAAACAGTACAACTGTAGTTAACATTACAGATGAACAATTAAAAGCAATTACTGAAAAAATAATGGCAATGAGAATTGAAATTATAAGCTAACCAGTAAAAGACATTAAACGAAATATACCATGAAAAATAACAATATATTAAAAACACTAGCTTTAGTAATCGGATTAATTACTTATACAGCATCTTTCGCTCAATGCGATACAATTGCTTCATTATGCGATAAACACATTACATCTAGCTTTATTTCTGACGGACAAGATTATAGATCTTTGTTATTAGATGACGAAATTGCTGAGTTCAACATGACTCTTTATGGAGGAAGTACATACAGATTTGCAGCTTGTAGCGGTTTATCTGATGGGAACTTAATTTTTTCTGTTTACGATAAAGAAAGAAATTTACTGTTTACAAATAAAGATTATGCAAACGCTGCATTTTGGGATTTTAAAATTACCAATACGTTAGATTGCATAATAGAAGCTCAATTAAACCCAGACACTTCAGCTTCTGGATGTGCTGTTTTATTAGTTGGATTTAAGCAATAATCAAACATCAATTTTTAAAAAGGCATTATTCGTTTGATAATGCTTTTTTTTGGTAGAACCTGAACATTAAATACTATGAGTGAAAGAATATTAAAAGCTTTAATGCAATTGTTTTCTATTGTATCTGATGCTGAAGATATTTCTGGTTATAGTAGGAAAATTGTTGCATCATTCCTTAAACAACAACTTAATCAACAGTTAGTTGATGAATATTTAAAACTTTATGATGAGTTTATTGAAGCAAAAACTCGAAAATCTAAAAGTGGAAAAGCAAAAAAACGTACTTCAGTAAACTCAGTAAAAGTTCTATTAATATGTACTCAGATTAATGAAGAACTTGCTCAAAAGCAAAAAATTATTGTTCTAATTCGTTTATTAGAATTTATTTATGCGGGGAAGTCACCAACAGAACAAGAGATGGAATTCATCGAAACTGTTGCAGAAACATTTAATATTCCAAAAGAAGAATTTAATCTTTGCCATAATTTCATTAAAGATACTGATGAAGCTAGTTTTGATAATGAACAAGCACTTATTATTGATAATAACCCCGAATCTAGATATAAAAAAAGTAATCATATCTACTCCGATGGATTAGATAACTCTTTAAGAATTGTTAAACTGGAAACAGTTAACATGTTTTTTATACGTTACTTCGGAAATTCTGAGATTTATTTAAACGGAATACTTTTAAACAAAGATCGTTCAAGCATCCTAAATCAAGGATCTTCTATAAGAAGTTCTAAAGTACAACCTATTTATTATAGCGATATTGTAAGTTCCTATTTTTCTGATGATAGCTCAGAAAAAATTGTTTTTAATGTAGAAAACTTAACGTATAAGTTTAAAGGTGGAAACTACGGAATGTATCCTTTCAGTTTTACTGAAGAATCCGGTAGAATGGTTGGTATCATGGGTGCTAGTGGAGCTGGAAAATCTACTCTATTAAACTTACTAAACGGGGCCTATACCCCTACTACAGGTCAAATCACTATTAATGGTGTTAACATACATAGTGAACCTGAAAAAATTGAAGGCGTAATAGGTTATGTTTCTCAAGATGATCTACTTATTGAGGAATTAACAGTTTTTCAAAACCTTTACTACAACGCAAAACTCTGTTTCGACAGAATGAGTGAAAAAGATATAACAAAAAGAGTTATTGATGTTTTAAACAGTATTGGTCTTTATGAAACAAAAGATTTAAAAGTTGGTAGTCCAATGGAAAAAACCATTAGTGGTGGACAACGAAAACGATTAAATATTGCGTTAGAGCTTATACGCGAACCAGCAGTCCTTTTTGTTGATGAACCAACTTCTGGTTTATCATCAAGAGATTCTGAAAACATAATGGATTTACTAAAAGAGTTAGCTCTTAAAGGTAAATTAATTTTTGTTGTAATTCACCAACCTTCTTCCGACATCTATAAAATGTTCGATAACTTATTGATTTTAGATACTGGTGGATACCCTATTTATAATGGAAACCCAATTGATGCAGTTGTCTATTTTAAAGAGCTAGCCAACCATGTTAATAGTGATGAAAGCGAGTGCTTAAGTTGTGGTAATGTTAACTCTGAACAAATCTTTGATATTATAGAAGGAAGAGTTGTTGATGAATATGGTATTGCTACTAAAAACAGAAAAGTAAATCCTACTGAATGGTATAGTAATTACCAAGAAAAGGTTGCTCAAAATACAGCTGATTTTGATAAAACAAATGAAGCATTAAACATCATATCTAACATTCCTAATAAATGGAAACAGTTTAAAGTTTTTATAACTAGAGATGTCTTATCTAAGATGACAAATACCCAATATTTGTTAATCAACTTCTTAGAGGCACCATTTTTAGCATTTATACTCGCATATTTATTACGCTACTACAATACCGACTCTAATAATGAGCTAGGTTATATTTTTAGAGAAAATGAAAATTTTCCTGCGTACTTATTTATGTCGGTAATAGTTGCCTTATTTATAGGATTAACAGTTAGTGCCGAAGAAATTTTTAGAGATCAAAGAATTAGGAAACGAGAAAAATTCTTAAACCTTAGTAAAGGAGGTTATTTAGCTTCTAAAATAAGTGTTATGTTCCTTATTTCAGCCATACAAATGTTAACGTTTGTTATTATAGGTAATTTAATCTTAGATGTTAAAGGAATGTATTTCTCTTACTGGGTTGTACTATTTACAACAGCTTGTTTTGCTAATATGCTAGGGTTAAATATTTCCGCAAGTTTTAATTCTGCTGTAACTATCTATATTCTAATACCATTCCTCGTTATTCCTCAGCTATTACTAAGTGGTGTAATGGTTAAATTCGATAAGCTAAACCCCACAATTACAATACAAGAAAATGTGCCTTTTGTTGGTGAAATAATGACCTCAAGATGGGCTTATGAAGCTATTGCCGTCCGACAATTTAAAGATAATGAATTTGAAAAAGGTTTTTTTAAATTAGATAAAACATTTAAAAAGTTTGAATTCAGAAAAAATTACTGGTTAAGCATTCTAAATGCTAAAATAAGTAGTGCGCAAAATAATTTTAGAAAAGAAGATAAAAAAGAATCAGTTATTGAGTCCTTAACACTTCTTAGTAATGAAATAGGGAAAGAGCTTAAACGCAATCCTAACGTTAAATTTGATATGCTAAATAGCTTAGAATACAGTAAATTGAATGATGACGTTTTTAATAGTACTAAATATTATTTATTCGAACTAAATGCCTATTACTTAAAGAAATATAAAAAAGCTTATAATGATAAAGACGCTTTAACAGCTCTGTTAAATAAAGATACTGAGGCTAAAGAAAAATTTATTAAAATGAAAAATGCCTATACGAACGATGCTTTATCTGATTATGTGAAAAGCAGTAACATTATGAGTCGTATTTTAGAGTTAGATGGTCATTTAATTCAAAAAATTGATCCTATTTATTTAACCCCCAAAGGTTTTAGAGCACACTTTTATGCTCCAGAAAAAAGGATTTTCGGTTCTTACTTTGATACATTTTGGGTTAATATGGGAGTTATATGGCTAATGTCTATCCTTTTAGCAATTTCATTGTATTTTGATTTACTTCGAAAAGTAATTGAAGGTATTGGAAAGATTTTTGAAAAAAAGAAATATTAATTAAATGTCTTTTTCTTTACAGAACAAATTATCATTTATTAACGTAGAATAAAAGGGTGCGTCCTCCTATGATTAACGTTACGATATAAAATGATTCGAAAGCTTATATTTTTCTTCCCATTACAGCTACTCTTAGTTAACCTAAAGCGAAACCATTTACTACTGCTTTTATGGCTTATTTTATTTGGCTTTGTTAGTAATTCTATTGCCGGGAAATACGGCATTCATTACCTTTTTTTAGCTCCTGAATACCTAAACACAGTAAGTATTTGGTCTTATAGTATAGTAGGTTTTGCTATTGGAGGGTTTGTTATGACTTTTAATATAAGCTCTTACATTATTAATAGCAAACGTTTCCCATTTATTGCAGCATTAAAAAGACCATTTCTTAAATTTTGTATTAACAACTCATTGCTCCCTCTAATATTTATTACCTACTACGTATTTCAAGTTATTCATTTCCATATAGAAAATGAAAACTCTACTTTTCTTGAAATAACAGCTTACGTATTTTCTTTTTTAATAGGTTATGTTATAAATATTATAGCATCTCTTACTTATTTTTTATCTACCAATAAAAATATTTTTAAAAAATTTGGAATTTCAGCAAGTTTAGATATTGACAAACCCATAAACTCTTTATTTACAAAGCAAGAAAGTATTTACAACATTTTAAAAAGAAAAAATAAATGGCATGTAGAAATATATTTGCACAGTCCTTTTATTATTAAGCCTGCTCGAAACATAATGCATTATGACAAAAAAATGCTTAAATCAATTATTTCTCAAAATCATTTAAATGCTTCTTTTTTCGAATTAATAATATTTATATCTCTTATTGTATTAGGCCTTTTTAGTGAAAATCCAATATTTATAATTCCCGCAGGAGCAAGTATTATTCTATTTTTTACCATCGTTTTTATTTTAATGAGTGCTTTTTATACTTGGTTAAAAGGTTGGACAACCATTGCTTTTATCAGTTTATTTATACTTTTTAATAGCCTTTCAAAAAACGAAAAATTTACTTACGATAATATGGCTTACGGATTAAATTATATTTCCGAAAAAGCAGACTACTCTATTCTATCTTTAAATAAATTAAGAAATAATAAAGAAAATTTAAAAAACGACAAGACTAATTCTATTAAAATTCTTGATAATTGGAAACGAAAATTTACTACTAAAAAGAAACCGAAAATCATTTTCATAAATTGTAGTGGTGGTGGTTCTAGAGCTATGCTTTGGACGTTTCAAATACTTCGAACCTCTGATAGTTTAACTAATGGAATGCTTTTTAAACAAGCCCATTTAATAACTGGTTCTTCTGGAGGAATGATTGGAGCATCTTATTTTAGAGAACTTTATTTACAAAAAGAAGCTATCAAGCATTCTATTTATTCTAAAAAATACTTAGATAATGTATCTAAAGATTTATTAAACCCTATTGCTTTTAACATTGCAACTAATGATTTTTTCTTTCGGTTTAAGAAATATCACGATGGAAACTATACTTACACAAAAGATAGAGGTTATGCTTTTGAGCGTCAACTACTATTAAATACTAATGTTATTTTAAATAAACGACTAAGGGATTATGTTCAACCAGAGTTTGAATCAAAAATACCAATGCTAATATTATCTCCTACCGTAATTAATGATGGTAGACGAATGTTAATCTCTCCACAACCTATTTCTTATTTAATAAGCAATTCTACTTCTCAAAAAATTAACAACCAAGCCATTATTGAAAACTTTGAATTTACCCGCTTATTTGAAAAACAAGATGCAGCTAATTTAAAATCTGCTAGTGCTTTACGAATGAGTGCGACATTCCCCATAATAATGCCTCGAGTATCCTTACCTACAACTCCTCAAATTACTGTAATGGATGCTGGTATGAGAGATAATTTCGGGAAATTAACAACTTACAAATATATCGACACCTTTAAAGAATGGATAGATAATAATACTAGCGGAGTTATAATTATTACAATACGCGACAAGCAAAAACATCTATTAGTTAAAGAAAATTCTATTAGCAGTATTACAGAAACATTTTTAAGCCCAGTTGGTAGTTTATATAAAAACCTTTTTCCGATACAGGATTACAACTCTGAAGAAATGCTCAATTACTTAGGAAATGATTTTAAACAATCTATTGATATTATTGATTTTGAACTAAATAACAATAAAAATGAAATCTCATTAAGTTGGCATTTAACAACAAAAGAAAAAGAAAAAGTATTGAACTCAATTAGTTCTAAAAAGAGCCAAGAGTCTCTAAAAAAGTTGAAAAATTTATTAAATCAATAAT
>JAESTF010000026.1 GCA_016763795.1 Flavobacteriales bacterium | reverse complement strand
TACACAGTAGGTTTAAACTCACCTTCCCATGAGGCTGTGTTAGGGATATGGTCTTTAGGAGTTAATGCTTCAGTTAACTTTTCACCCCTTTTTAAAATCTTAAAAATGAGCTGGTCACTTTCATCCCCACCAGTCCCAATTAAAGTACTTAGGTTTTCCATAGCAGGGGTTTCTATCTGCTGGAAACCATATTTTTTATACACCTTTTTAATGGTATCAAAAATATAGTTTCTTCTCGCCATTTCTGTAGGAGAAAAATCTCTTGTGCCTTTAGGTATACTTGGTTTACTACTCATTATAATTTATTGAGTTGCTAAATTAGTAATCTATTGGGTTTATATCTTCTAAAATATCTTAATTTTATTTTTTGATGGACTTTAAAAACGCTAAAAAATACATTTTAGAACGCTTAGAAACCGAGTTACCTGATAATCTTTATTATCACGGTGTCCATCATACAATGGATGTGTATGATGCATCCATAAAAATAGGAGAATTAGAAAATTTATCTCAAGAAGAAAAGGTTGTTGTAAACACCGCTGCGTTATATCATGATGCAGGGTTTATTTTTCAGTATGAAGAAAATGAAGTGTTGGCTGTAAAAATGGTTAATGAAGTGTTACCAAAATTTGGTTATAATAACAAGCAATTAAATGTAATTGGAGACATTATTTTGACCACAAGAATAAAAACTCGACCAAAAACATTGTTAGAAAAAATAATGTGCGATGCCGATTATGATTATTTAGGAAGAAATGATGTTGGTCAAATAGCAGATACTTTATTTAGAGAGCTTGCTGAATATGGGTTTCCCTTTTCTGAAAAAGATTGGAATATAACGCAAGTTAAATTTTTAAATAAACATGAGTATTATACAAAATCTTCTATTCAATTAAGACGAGATAATAAATGGGATTATCTTAGGTACTTAAAAGGCCTGAAGTAAAACTCTCAGCCTTTTTATTTCATTATTAATATTATCTAAAAAGATGAACAGTTCCCTTAATGGAATGTTTTAGCTCTTCTTTTGCATTAGAATCATATTCAAACTTTTTACTGTTTGGTTCAATGATGTAAAAATATGTTCCTTCTTTTAGGTTGTCTCCATCCCAATCATTTTGGTAAGCTTTATTCTCATAAACCAATTTTCCCCATCGGTTATAAACTTTTACTGATGGAGCTGGGTAATCATCTAAATTAATCAATGTAAAGAAATCATTCATTCCATCTCCATTAGGAGTAAACACATTTGTTGGTATTAATTGGCACTGAACCCATATTGGAACAATTTCACTTGTAATAGAATTCCCACAAGCATCCCAAACTGTAGATATATAGTTTGTCGTTTCTTCTGGATTTACAGTTAAGGTATCTCCAGAACCGATACCATTATCCCATAAATAGGTGTACGGAGGTCTTCCATTGGATACATTAGCCCATATTTCTGCAGTTTCGCCTAATTCTGTACAAATATTCATACTATCACTTACTGTTATGCTCATAGGGGTATAGTCCTCTATATATAGTGTAACCATATTACATCCTGTATTTCCTTGTATTCCAATAATAATGGTGTCAATTCCTTCTGTAATATTATCGATAAAAGCAGAGACATTAAAAGTTAAAGAATCTTTGCCTGGATCAAATATTTGCACGGTATCTATTGTAGAATATTCTGAAAGAATAGCATTACCAGATATTGCTAAACTAATGGTGTCATTAAATAACGTATCTGATCTGGTAATAGTAACGGTTGCATTATTACATTCTTCAATTATAGTGGTTAAGTTAGTATTGATACCAACACCACTTGAAGATAGGCTTCCTAAAAAAACACCAGAATCAAAAGATCCATCACCACCATCACCAATAGCTAATTTAATATGATAAATCTCGCCACAGTTAACAGGTGCTTTAGCTGTAAGAACAACTGTTCGGCCATCATATTCATAAGTGTTTACAGTGTTTGGTGTGTAAAATATTTTATATGAGGCAAAATTTGGATCTAGGGCCGTACAATTATTGAGTGAACCAAAGGTGCCAGCAAAACCTAAATTAACTGTATTGATAGAAACAGGTGTATTAGTAAATGTCGAAGGGTTAGAAGGGTTAGGAATTAATGCAATATTTTTTGCATTATATGTTCCTCCTGCCGGATTGTTTCCAGTTAGAAAAAAACCGAAAGCATCATTTACATTTCCGCAAACATATTCATCATATTCTTCAGAAGCAAAAACATACTGGAATGAAATTGTATCTCCTACTGGACTAAAATCAAATTCAATCACACATTCATCAAAGATTTGGTTAGAAGTGATGGATGCTAAATCTGTATCTACACCTTGATTACCTGTTCCTCCAGAACTTGATCCTCCACTAGTATTTGCCTGACTAGCCATAGTTACATCCCCAGAACCTAAAATTAATCCATTAGGTAGACCAACATCAGAGTTAACATCATTAAAAGAGCCGACTTGTTCATTAGATACGGCAGCACTTCCTCCGTTAAATTGAACATTTGAGATTGTAACACCACTACCAACTAATGCATTTTGGATGTACTGTTCTATTGTTAAGGATGTATTATCTACAGTTACTTGAGATTGTAAATTATTAATAGATATAAAAAGTATTATAATCGATAATGAAAATAGTTTCTTCATACAATATTGTTTTAATAACAAGACTCTCTCTAAATAAAAAGAGTTGCACGAAACTAAAAAACTAACAGAGTAATAAGTAACAATAATTACTCAATTACTGAAAAGCTAACATCAACTTTTTACCAGTTTTTTATATCTAAAACGCTTTGGTTCAGTTCCTAAACGTTTTCTTCTATTTTCTTCATAATCAGAGTAAGAACCTTCAAAAAATACTACTACAGAATTCCCTTCAAAAGCTAAAATATGTGTGCAAATTCTATCTAAAAACCATCTATCGTGAGAGATAACAACTGCACAACCAGCAAAAGATTCTAAACCATCTTCTAAAGCTCTAATTGCATTTACATCTAAATCATTGGTAGGCTCATCAAGTAATAAAACGTTGGCTTCTTGCTTGATTGCCATTGCTAAATGTAATCGATTTCTTTCTCCTCCAGATAGGATTCCTACTTTTTTGTTTTGGTCTCCTCCTTGAAAATTAAAACGAGATAAATAAGCTCTTGAGTTTATTGTTCGTCCTCCAAATTCCATCATTTCTGTTCCTCCTGAAAATACTTCAAAGATAGTTTTATCATCATCTAAATCTTCGTGTGATTGATCTACATATCCTAATTTAACCGTTTCTCCAACTTTGAAAGTTCCACTGTCAGGAGTTTCTTCTCCCATTATCATTCTAAATAAAGTTGTTTTACCAGCACCATACGGACCAATAATTCCAACAATACCTGCAGGAGGCAATTTGAATGTTAAGTTTTCATATAACAACTTATCACCATAACCTTTAGAAATATTAGTAACATCCAATACTTCATTTCCTAAACGAGGTCCATTAGGAATAAACAACTCTAATTTTGCTTCTTT
>JAESTF010000237.1 GCA_016763795.1 Flavobacteriales bacterium | reverse complement strand
TACCAATACTAATTTTAAATTTCTCATAATTATGTTTTAATAATTTTAAGATAATTCTCAGCTACTATTTTTTCATCATTACCATTTCATTTTAAGTTTTAGTTATCTTAATTGTGAACTACAATATTGCGAAACAGCCTACTGAATTCCGTCACCCGTTCGGGTGATTTTTATAAAACTGTTATAAAAAGGGGTTCTAAGAGTGTTTTTTTGATGATAGGTTTTTTGTGTGTAATTCTTTCGCTATTTTTAATCCTCTTGATGGAATTTAGGGATGTTTTTAATGTAAAATGATGTGAAGAATCTGGTGATTAGAAAATGTGTTCTCGATACAATTTCAATTACAACTTGAAATCACTCGAACTGACATTTTTTTTAATTTAAAATTAAACAGTTCTTAAAAAAGGTTCCACGCCTCATTTTGTTTCCAAATTATCCTTCGACAGATTCAGGATGACATTGCGTTAAAATAGTTACTAGCAAATCGGAATAAGAATGACACCATTTTTTAATTCGTGAATTTGTGGTAATTTTTCGTTTGATAAATAAAAAAAGCCCTGATATTTATTATCAGGGCTTTACAAACGTTATACTACTAACTACTGCTTAATTAACTTTGTTACTTTTCGTTTATTATCACTTTGTAATCTCAGAAAATAAATACCTTTACTATGCTCACTTAAATCTAACTCTACCTCAGTTTCATTAATGTTATGCTGAGAATAAATTTCTTTTCCTGTAATATTTACAATAGAAATATGAACACCTTTCCAGTCTCCCAACTCAATTGTTATTTTTCTATTGGTTGGATTTGGATGAACAACTATATTATTATATAGGTTCACTTCATTTACTCCAACACTTGTTATGTTTACACAACCAGAAGTATCTGTGCAATTGTTTTGCGTTACTTCTACCGCATAATTACCATTGGCTATTGCAGTAAACGTTTGTGCAGTTTCTCCACTGATTATAGCATTTCCGTTATTACAATCTAACCATCGGTAAGTTGCGCCTATAGCATTTGCTGTAATGCTTGGGGCTGTAGTGGTAATGGTTACATCTACTGTATTAATTGTTAAGTTTAACGTTACTAAGCTATCGCAACCGTTAGTAAATGTTGGAGAATTTGTACTTGAACTGTAAGTATTGCCATCTATCCAAGTATAACTTCCACATGCTGTTTGTACATCGATACTTGTTGTGGTTATAGTAGAAGCTCCTCCTATTGCTAGTAAATCGTATCCATTTGAAGTAGCATCTAATATGTTGACTTGACCTGTTGTTTCATTAAAATGATACAATGCTTTTGTGTTTCCATCTGTTGTAAATTCTCCAGTTGAAGGAGTGAAACTTGAATTGTACCTTATATTATCCTAAATACGTAATTCGTCAATATTTACCTTTAAGAACCCACCAGACGTATAATCACGTCTTCCAATGAAGAATCTATTAGAAGGTGCGTATCCTGTAACTACGGAGGTATCTACAGGAATTCCATCAATAAATATTATCAACTCCATAGAGGTAGCATTATTTACTATAGCTATGTGGTGCCAAGTATTTGTTGATATTGAGTTATAGGTTACGTTTCCTCCTGCAGTAGAACTACTTCTTACTATAGCAGATATAACGTTTACGGAATGATTATAAGTCATCTCAAAACCTGAGCCTACTGTAGCACCTGCTGCATCAATAAGTACTCCCGTTGTTGTACCTGTACACGAATGTAACCAAAACTCAACTGTAAAGTCTCCATTTGGCATGTTTGTCCCTGTGAAATCATCTTCTAGATAATCATCAATTCCATCAAGGTCTAAATAATTATTAAAGGGCTGTGCTATAGATGATCCCCCTGCAAGCATCATTAAAAAAATTGTAAATACTTTCTTCATAATTCTAAATTTTTAGTTGTTTTTAAGTTTTTAGTTATCTTAATTGTGAGCTACAATATTGCGAAACAGACTACTGAATTCCGTCACCCATATAGGTGATTTTTTATAAAAATGCGATGAAATGGGCTTTTTTTCTCCTGAGAAAATCTCAGGATGATTAACCTAGATTTATTTAGAAAAGTGAAAGGGTGAAGAACTTTGCTTAATTGAGTATGTTCATACTACCAGCTTTTACAGATGCCTGAGTACGATTTTGCACACCCAACTTCTCATAAATGCGAAGGATGTGAGTTTTGATGGTATTAATCGAGACGAACAATTCATCGGCTATGTCCTTATTCGATTTTCCATCTGCTAATAAATCCATTACCTCTAATTCTCTATCCGAAAGAGGGTTTAAGAGGTAAGCGTTTAGCTCTGTTTTGGAGATCCCTACGTTGAATTTTTCAGTTTGATTTAATTGATTTTGAATATTTGCCCGTAGTAAATCAATTTCTTTAAGGTGTCGTTGAATTGCTCTTTTAGTATCTTCTTCTGCAGCAAACTTTCTTGCACGATAATTTCTAATCATAAAAAATGAGATAGCGCAAACAAGTAAGATTCCAATTGCTAGAGCTGTGGCTAATGCATTTCGTTGAGCTAAATTAGATTGATCAATTTCACTTTGAGCGTTTAGCATGTCTATTTTATTCTCTTTGCTAACTGCATCGTATTTAGCAGACAATTCGAGAATTTTTCTGGAGTTGTTCTGGTTTAACAAAGAATCTTTAAGTAAAACAAAGTTTTGATGAAACTGAAGCGCCTGTTCGAAGTTGCCTATTGCTCTATGAGAAGCTGTCAGTTGTTGTAATGCCTTCTTCATTCCTTCAGTAAATCCAATGCTATCAGCTAATTGATAGCACTTTTTTGCAGTGGTAATACTTAATTCATATTTTTTTTGATCAAAATATAATCCAGCTAAATTAACATAAGCCACTGCGCTTCCTTGATTGTCGTCATATTGTTGGGTAATGACGAGGGATGCTTCAAATTTTTCCCTGGCCAGGTCATATTTTTCAAGCGCTTTATAGGTTAGCCCCATGTTGTTAAGGGCAGGACTAAGTTCACCAACTTCATTGTACTTGTCTGCAAGTTCGTAAGAACGAATAAAAAATTGTAGTGCTTCTCGGAAGTTATTTTTTGTTTGATAGACTACGCCAAGGTTAGAGAGAGTTACCATTTGACCTTTTAGGTCTTTTAGGTTCTCTTTAATCTCAAGAGATTGTATGTAGTTTTTTATTGCCTGATTATAATCTCCTGTAATTCGATTGATAATAGCAATATTATTTAATGATTGAGCAATAAGTTTTTGATGTTCAGATTTTTGAGTTTTGTTTGCAACTGATTCACGAATTTGAAGAGAATTGATATAGGCTTCAATGGCTTGTTCGTATTTTCCTGTATAGTGATAAACAGCACCAATATTATTCCATGCATTACTTATAGGAATGCTGTCTCCAATAACTATTCGAAGATTTAAAGATTTTTGATAATGTTCTAATGCTTTATCCCACCTAGCTTGATAGTCGTATACTAATCCAATTCGTGCATGGCTAGTCGCTTCACCAATTTTGTTTTCTAAGTGAGCGGACATATCCAATGCTTCCTTTGCATACTTCAAAGATTGTTCTCCTTCGGCATAAGACAATTCCCATGCAAGTTCGTTCAAGATTTCAATTCTATTTTCACCCGAAGAGTGGATGAGTATTTTTTTCAAACTATCTACCTGTGCAAAGCATGAACTGCCGAATAGGAAAAGAAATAAGTACAGGATGTAATTCATTGATTTTATAGCTATTATAGTTTAAATAAATCCTCATCAACAATATTCGGAAGTGTAACTTTTAAATCTGGGTTTCTTTCCATTTCCCTTTTAATAGCAAAAATAGCTTCATCGTTTCTTGCCCAACTTCTACGAGCAATACCATTGTTTACATCCCAAAATAACATTGATTTTAATCTTCTGTCAGCATCAGCAGAACCATCTAAAGTCATTCCAAAACCTCC
Organism: Flavobacteriales bacterium; assembly: GCA_016763795.1. Taxonomy (GTDB): domain Bacteria; phylum Bacteroidota; class Bacteroidia; order Flavobacteriales_E; family Vicingaceae. The sequence goes on along the minus strand of JAESTF010000237.1, from coordinate 914 downwards.
ATTAATTACTTCTCCCCATCCAACACCACCACCATTGTGGATAGAAACCCAAGTAGCACCTCTAAAGCTATCACCAATAACATTATGAATTGCCATATCAGCAGTAAATTGAGATCCATCGTAAATGTTAGAAGTTTCTCTGTAAGGAGAATCCGTTCCAGAAACATCATGATGATCTCTTCCTAAGTTAATTGGTGAGGCAACTTTTCCATCAGCAACAGCATTATTAAACGCTTCGGCAATTTTCATTCTTCCCTCAGCATCAGCATATAAAATACGAGCTTGAGAACCAACTACTAATTTATTTTCTTGTGCTCCTTTAATCCATGTAATGTTATCTTGCATTTGCTTCTGAATTTCTTTTGGAGAAGTCTTCATTATTTCTTCTAAAACTTCACAAGCAATGTTATCTGTGGTTTGTAAATCTTCTGGTTTCCCAGAAGTACAAACCCATCTAAACGGTCCAAAACCATAATCGAAACACATTGGCCCCATAATGTCTTGAACGTAAGAATTGTATTTAAAATCAATTCCATTTTCAGCCATTATATCAGCTTTGGCTCTACTTGCTTCTAGTAAGAAAGCATTTCCATAATCGAAAAAGTAAGTTCCTTTTGCAGTATGTTTGTTTACAGAGTCAACATGTCTTCTTAATGTTTCTTGAACCTTTTCTTTAAACAAGTCAGGATTATTTGCCATCATTTCATTACTCTCTTCAAAAGAAATCCCTGCAGGATAGTAACCACCTGCCCAAGGATTATGTAATGATGTTTGATCAGAACCTAAATCAACATAAATGTTTGCTGCATCAAATTTTTCCCAAACATCAACGATATTTCCATCATAAGCAATAGAAACAACTTCTTTATCAGCTTTTGCTTTAGCAACTCTTGTACAAAGCTCATCTAAATCAG
>JAESTF010000236.1 GCA_016763795.1 Flavobacteriales bacterium | reverse complement strand
TTTGTATTCACCCTAATAATTGGTTTAAATCTAAAAATAGAGTAGGAGGAACTAAAACAGTTGATTTTGAAAAAATAGCCACTTTAAAACCAGATTTAATTATTGCGAATAAAGAAGAAAATACGCAATCAGAAATTGAGAAATTACAAAAACGATATCCTGTTTATACGAGTGATATTTCTAATTTAGAAGAGAGTTTTCAAATGATTCAGCAAATTGGAGAAATTACCAGTAAAACTGAGAGAGCGAAAACAATTGTTGAAAAAATAGCAAATGAGTTTGAACTATTGTCTAACATTAAATTTAAAAAAAGAACAGCACTATATTTTATTTGGAAATCGCCCTACATGAGCATTAATCAGAACACTTTTATTAATGATATGATGCAACGCTGTGGGTTTCAAAATTTAATTGATGGAGATACAGAATATCCAGAGCTTACAGAAAAAGAAATTTCAGAACTAAACCCTGATGTGATTTTACTTTCTTCAGAGCCTTATCCGTTTAAAGAAAAACATTTAAAAGACCTTCAAAATATTTGTTCAGACACAGAAATTATCCTAGTAGATGGAGAATATTTTTCTTGGTACGGATCCCGATTGCAAAATGCACCGAATTACTTTAAAGGCTTAATTAATAAAATCAGTTAATTTTCGATATTTTTAGGGCTATCAAAACGATTTTAAACATATTATTGCTAATAATTTTAATTGGTTTTTCGTTCAATAGCTATTCTCAAAAAGTTGGTTTAGTATTGAGTGGAGGAGGAGCTACCGCTGTTTCACACATTGGTGTTCTAAAGGCTTTAGAAGAAAATAATATTCCGATAGATTATATTGCAGGAACATCTATGGGAGCATTAGTTGGCGGAATGTACGCAGCTGGTTATTCTCCTGATGAGATTGAACAGGTTTTTTTATCCCAACAATTTAAAGATTGGGCAGAGGGAAGCGTAGATGAAAAATATGTTTATTACCTTAGAGAAAAGGATGAAAATCCATCTATGATTACTTTTAAAATTGAATTAGATAAATTCTTAGAAACAAGTATCCCTACTAATTTAATATCACCAACAGCCTTAGATTATGGGTTAATGAAGTATTTTGCCCCTTCGACAGCCGCAGCAGATGGAAATTTTGATAATTTATTTATTCCTTTTCGTTGTGTAGCATCTGATATTGTTTCAAAAAAACCGTATGTATTTGAGGAAGGAAAGCTGGCAACAGCAATTAGGGCATCAATGTCCTATCCATTTTATTTAACGCCAATATCACATAAATATAAATTACTATTTGATGGTGGGCTCTATAATAATTTTCCTGCTGATGTGATGGTTGAAGATTTTAATCCTAATTATATTATAGGGAGTAATGTTTCATCAAATTTTGAAATTCCTGACGAGGACAATATTATTTCACAAATAAAAAGGATGGCAGCTGACAATACTGAATATAGTATTCCTGAGAATGTTCCCTCAATTTTAATAGAGCCAGAATCTTCTGAATTTTCATTGTTTGATTTTGATAAAAATGAAGAGTTAATTCAAATTGGCTACGATGCAACTATTAAACAGATAAGTAAAATAAGGAATGATATAAAACGAAGAGTTGATCAAAAAGAACTAAATGAAAAACGAAAAACGTACAGAAAGACTTTGCCAGCGTTAATCTTTGATGGAGTTCAAGTTGAAGGGATGAAGCCTAGTCAAAATACGTACGTGATGAAATCGTTGAGATATAAAAACGATAGTGTTAGTGTGGAAGATTTAGAATCGGAGTACATTAAAGTTTCTTCGGATGATAAAATAAAGAAAATATATCCGGAAGCTGAGTTTAATAAAGAAACGAAAAAATTTACATTAAAATTAAAAACTAAAAAAGGTAAAGATTTGTTTGTCTCTTTTGGAGGTGTTTTTTCATCAAGGCCAATAAATGAGGCTTATATTGGTTTACAATATAATATTTTAAGTAAAACAGCAATTTCTGTTGTGGCAGAATCTTATTTTGGAAAGTTACATAATTCAGTTTCAGGAGGATTTAGATTTGATTTTACTATCCCTTTTTATTGGAAAACTACTTTTACAATAGATGGATGGGATTATTTTAAAAGTAGCACTACCTTTTTTGAGGACACAAGGCCTTCATTCTTGGTGGTAAATGACCAGTATTTTAAAACTGAAATAGCTTTTCCAGTTGCATACAAAGGGAAAATTGTTTTGGATGGGACAGCAGGCGAAATGGTAAATAAGTATTATCAAACTAAACAGTTTTTATCTACAGATACTACAGATAAAACAAGATTTAGAAATTTTTCTGCAGGATTAAACTTTGAGCAAAATTCATTAAACTTAAAGCAATATGCTTTTAAAGGAGGTTACTTTTCTTTGGGAGGTCGTTTTATTAGAGGAGAAGAACATACTATTCCGGGATCGACATCTGTTATAAAAGACGAGTTTGATACGATATTAGATTGGTTTCAAATTAAAGTAACTTATGATAAATATTTTATGCTTTCAAACAAAGTGAGTTTAGGCGTTTTTGGAGAAGGAGTTTATAGCAATCAGCCTTTTTTTAATAACTATACAGCTTCTGTTCTTTCTGCATCTGCCTTTGAACCGCTTGCAGAAAGTAAAACCTTATTTCAAGAAAATTTTAGAGCTCATTCCTACTTTGCATTTGGTGTGAAAAATATATACCAATTGTTTAATAATTTTCAACTAAGATTAGAAGGTTATGTTTATAAACCACACCAAAAAATTATACAGGATATTCAAAAGAAAGCTTTTTACGGTAATGTTTGGGAAGAAACTCAATTTATTTTTGGTTCAGCATTGGTTTATAACACACCATTAGGGCCAATTGCTTTTAATGCAAATTATTATGACAGATTTGAAGATAAATGGAGTTTTATGTTCCATTTCGGTTATATTATCTTTAATAAGAAGAGTTTGGAATAACTATTTACCAATAGAAGGGAAAAGACTGGCAATAAAGCTTAAAATCACAGAGTTTATAATAACAAAAAATAGAATAATAAAAATTGTAGATTTTTTGTGGCGATAAAATTTCACACAAATTACAGATCCAATGGGTATCGATAGAATAGTGGCTGTTAAAAAAGCTAGCCCCCAAATTCCAAAAATATGTTTTGTTTTTATAATGATTTTATTTGTTTTGGTCATTATTTTTGGGAGAGGTTTTCCTTTGTCTTTTAACTTCTTAATTTTGTCTAATCTCTTTTTTTGACTATAATTTATAAGTCTAGTCCCTAGTGAGTAAAATACGATAGTTCCAAATATTCCTCCAGTACAAATTATAAAGAAAGTTTCTGTAGCAGATAAGCTAAATCCATTGATACCTAAAAAAGGAGAAAATAAGAACTTTGTTGCGGCAGTTAAAAATACTGTAATATATGCTGTCCAATTCATGTTCTATTCTTTAGATCCGTAAGCTAAATCACCTGCATCACCTAAACCTGGAACAATGTATGATTGAGCAGTTAGTTCATCATCAATAGCACCAACCCATAAAGTAGTATTTTCTGGTAAGTGTCTTTCAACATAATTGATACCTTCTTTACTTGCAATTAATATGGCGAGATGTAATTTTTTAGGTGTTCCTTTTTGGAGCAATAACTTATAAATTTCAACAATAGAAGCTCCTGAAGCTAACATAGGGTCAGAGAGAATAACAATTCTATCTTCTAAACTTGGACTTGCCATATATTCAGCTTCAATAATAAAACTACCATCTTTTCTATGCTTTCGGTAAGCAGAAACTAAAGCGTTATCAGCATTATCAAAATAATTTAATAAACCTTGGTGTAAGGTTAAACCTGCTCTTAAAATAGTAGATAAGACAGGTTGCTCCGTAATTAAATTGATTTTAGCAGTCCCTAATGGTGTAGTAATATCTTTGGTTTCGTACTTAAAAGTTTTGCTAATTTCATAGGCCATAATTTCGCCCATACGCTCACAATTTTTTCTAAAACGCATTCTATCGTTCTGTATTTCAACATTTCTTATTTCAGAAATGAACTGATTAAAAATTGAATTGTCTTTACCTATGTTGATTATTTCCATTTTGTTTAAAGGTTAGGTCAAAAATATTGACTTAATTTTTGTTAAACGATTCTTTTAACATTTTTTCATAAACTATTTTCCAACCCTTCCAAATCCCTTCATCAGAAAGAGATTCGTTGTGCCAAACACTTATAAAAGTACCGTTTACTTCTTTTACCTTTTGCATTAATTTATTAATGTGTTTGATTGCCTCTTCTGGTGTAGATTTCAGATAATATTGAAAAGTGGCTTCCATTGTAGTAAATGGGAAAAGTAGTAATGTAGTTTCTTCTTCTTTTTCTAAATCATAAAAATAGTAAGGACTACAAATACTCGCTCTAAAACCAGATTGTTCTGCGTAACCCATTGTATGATCTTCTGTAATCCCATTATTAATTAAGTTTCGGTAAGTATGAGGCAAGTTAAGTTTTAAATAATGCTGTCTACTTCTTCTTACCTTTTTTTGACTGATAGTTTGAAGTCTATTTCTTTCTTTTGTTATTTTTCTAATGTTACTATTCGAAGCATAAGAAGGATGAATTCCAATTCTATTATTGTCAGAAATAGATTTAATTAATGTTTGAAACGTTTTATTTTTAGCTGAGATGTTTTTATCATTTGCAGCATAATCTCCTAATAAGAAAAAATAAATAGGGGAGGTATTATATTTTTTATGAATTTTAAATTGATAATCGAAAGTATTATAAGGATCATTATCATTCCCGAAAATCACTTTTATTTTTTTAGAAAAATCAGTCCCTTTTAATAACGATTTAGCTAGAATACCAACTGTTCTGATAAAACCTTTGTGTTTGTATGCATAAGCATTATCAATATCTATGGTAGAAATAAATTGAAATTCTTTTTTCTCGAATTTAAGATTTTGGAAATGGGATTCAATTTTATTAGCTAAATTGTTTATCCAAATATTTGCAAGTGGTATTTCTAAAAAACTGTTTTGAAAAGCCAGACTTTCACTAGCTAAAAACCTATCATGTTCATCTTCTTTATGAGGTAAATATTCTTCGTACCTGCTAACTAAATAAAAAATTGCAGCAAACGGATCAAAAGGGAATTCAGATTCTTTACTTACCGAAAAGAAGCAAGGATTATTTTTATAATCAAAAATTGAAATATTTTGTTTTTTAATTCCATTTTCAAATAACAAACTTGAAGATTCAAAGAAAATTCCTGAATTTAATTTAGAAGTGGAGTAGTTAATTTTAGCATTATTAGAATTTTCGAATTCTTTAGTGTTATTAGTGAAATTAATTTCCTTTTTAAGGATATCAATAAAAATAGTTTTAAAGATATACTTTAAACGAGGAGTTAATTTATGAGTGTAAATGAGTATCAATGTTCAGGCGTCAGCATTTAGTAGGTTAGTGTTCAGTTAAATATTCTTTTCCTCAAATCATTCACCCATTAAGTTGTTATCAGCAAAGCTAAAGTAATCTTTTTCGCCAATAATTAAATGGTCTAAAACAGGGGTATCTAAAATTTCTCCAGTTTCTTTTAGTTTTTTTGTGAGTTTGATATCTGAATTACTTGGTTTTAAGCTGCCTGATGGATGGTTGTGGCAAAGAATAATAGCAGAAGCTAATATTTCGATAGCATATTTGAAAATAATTTTAGAGTCCGCAATTGTTCCAGAAACCCCGCCTTTACTAATGTTTTCTTTTTTTATAATTTCATTATTACGGTTAAGGTAAATTACCCAAAATTCTTCGTGGGGTAAATCGCTTAAAACAGATTCAATAATATTATAAGCATCTTTGCTTGAACC
>JAESTF010000235.1 GCA_016763795.1 Flavobacteriales bacterium | reverse complement strand
TTGCTTCTGCAGTAGGAGAAGTGAATGTAGTAAACATGATGAAAGCTAAGAATGCGGTAATTGGTGGAGAAGGAAATGGTGGAGTTATTTATCCTGATTCTCATTACGGAAGAGATTCTTTAGTCGGAATTGCCTTGTTTTTATCTCACTTTGCAACTTCAGGCTTGGATTCTTGTGTAGCACTAAGAGCAACTTATCCGAATTATTATATCTCTAAAAATAAGATACAGTTGACACCAGAAATTGATGTTGATGATATTCTAATTAAGATGGCAATAAAATATCGTAATGAAGATGTAAATGATATTGATGGAGTAAAAATTAATTTTGCTGAAGAGTGGGTACATTTAAGAAAATCGAATACTGAACCAATTATTAGAATTTACTCGGAAAGTAAATCTGAGGAGAAAGCGGATGCTTTAGCTCAGAAAATAATTAGGGAGATTAAGGAATTTATTTAAAAATTTATAATATTGTCATTCAGAACAAAAACTTGTCATCCTGAGTTTATCGAAGGGTGTTACAAGTTGCAGTGAAGAATCTAATTGCAAAAAGGAAGATGATTAAAAAAGATTCATCACATCATTTTAAATCACGCTAAAGCGTAAATGAAATTTTGTTCTGAATGACATCTTTGATAAAAAGATTAATAAATTTATACAATACGTTGAAAAAAACTGGAAATAAAACCAGCAACAAGTAACAAGAAACACGTAACCAGATTATGAAAATTTATTTAGACAATGCGGCAACTACGCCAATGGATCAAGAAGTAATTGATGCAATTATTCCAATTATGCAAAATAATTTTGGAAACCCTTCTTCTGTTCATTCATTTGGAAGAAGTAGTAGAGCAATTATTGAGAAAGCAAGAAAAAAAGTAGCCGCATACATTAATGCAGCTCCGAGTGAAATAGTTTTTACTGGTGGAGGAACCGAAGCTGATAATCTGGTAATCAGAGGAGCGGTAGATGATTTAGGCGTTACTCATATTATTACTTCTAAAATTGAACATCATGCAGTAATTGATACATCCGAAATAGTTGGAGCGAAACATAATATTAAAGTAAGTTTTGTATCGTTTGATGAAAAGGGATATGTTGATATTGCTAGCTTAGAAAGATTATTAGAAGAAAACAAAGACAAGAAGACTTTAGTTTCTTTAATGCATGCGAATAATGAGATTAGTAATAAATTACCTTTAAAAAGGGTGATAGATATCTGTAAATCTTACGGAGTTTATTTTCATTCTGATACAGTACAAACAATGTGTCATTATAAATTTGATGTAAGAGAATTAGGGATTGATTTTCTAACGTGTTCGGCACATAAGTTTCATGGACCTAAAGGGATTGGGTTTTTATACATTAATGAAAACATTCAATTAAAACCAATTATCACTGGAGGTGCTCAAGAACGTAATGTAAGAGCTGGAACAGAAAATATTATGGGTATAGTTGGTTTAACTAAAGCTATGGAAGTTGCTTACCGTGATTTAGACGCACATCAAACTCATATACAAGGCTTGAAAAATTACATGATAGAACAATTGGAAGAGATTATTCCTGATGTCCGTTTTAATGGAGATCCTAAAGGAGATAGTTTATATACTGTTTTAAATGTACAATTTCCGAATAGTGATATGGATGAGATGTTATTATACAATTTTGATATTGAAGGGATTGCAGTTTCAGGGGGAAGTGCTTGTTCCTCAGGTAGTAATATTGGTTCGCACGTGCTAAAAAACATTGGTTGTGATATGACAAAACCTGCGTTAAGGTTTTCATTTTCTAAATACAATACGAAAGAAGAGCTGGACTATACATTAAATGTGATCAAAGAACTTTTTGCTGTTAAAGTATAATCATATTTGAAGATTGTCATCCTGAGTTTATCGAAGGATAAGACAATCTTTTGATTTTTTTTGACTAACACTTCGATAAACTCAGTGTGACAAAAACATAAAACAATATGAAAATTACATTTTTAGGAACAGGAACATCACAAGGCGTACCCGTTATTGCGTGCGATTGTGAAGTCTGTTTATCTAAAAATGAAAAAGATAAACGATTACGTTCTTCTATATTGATAGAGGATAAAGGGCAAGTGATTGTGATTGATACTGGTCCAGATTTTAGACAACAAATGCTGAGGGAAAATGTACAGCAATTAGATGCTGTTGTTTTCACTCATGAACATAAAGATCATATTGCAGGGTTAGATGATGTACGTGCTTTTAATTTTAAGCAGAAAAAGGACATGGATATTTATGCCACACCAGAAACTCAAACGGCTTTAATTCGAGAATTTCATTATGCGTTTGCAGAAAATAAGTATCCAGGTGTTCCCAGTTTAGAGTTACATACGATTAGTGATGCTGCTTTTAATATTGGTGATGTAGAATTACTTCCTATTAATGTGTGGCATTACAAAATGCCGGTGAAAGCTTTTCGCATTAATAACTTCACTTACATTACCGATGCCAATAGAATAGATGAGGAGGAATTGGAGAAGATTAAAGGATCTGAAATTATTGTAATTAATGCATTAAGAAAATCAGATCATATCTCTCATTTTAAACTTTCTGAAGCAATAGCGTTGTTAGAAAAGTTGAAACCTAAAAGAGCTTATTTAACCCACATCAGTCATTATTTAGGAAAACATGATACCGTACAGAAAGAGTTGCCAGAATATGTCGAAATTGCTTATGATGGATTAGAACTAAATTTGTAGATTGTATAAAAGGAGCTGAAAACCTACCATTAAATAAAAAAATGGCTTAATAGAAAAAGTGAGATAGAATTATATCTTTGTATGCAGAGTACCCATTATATTTATTTTAATTATGAGGATAAACTTATTTATTATCACTTTATTGATATTAATTGCTAAAAGCGTTACAGGGCAGAATGTAGATAATTTTAAAGTGTTAAAATCCCAAGGAGCTGTTCCTAAAGAATTTAATACTCTATCTTCTGAAAAAGTAAAAGAGCAAACAAAAAACATAGATAAATCTCAGAAAAGAGTTGATAGAAAAGCGGAAAAAGTATTTATTCTGCAGAGCAATTACTTTATTGATGAAGTCTTATCTAATGGAGCCATTCTTTATAATGACGAATTAAGTAACTATGTAGGAAGAGTTGCAGATGAACTTCTTAAAGATAATAATGAACTTAGATCTCAATTAAGGTTTTACGTTATTAAATCCTCTGTAGTTAATGCTTTCGCAACTGATAGAGGGAGCATTTTTATTACTGTTGGATTATTAGCACAAATTGAAAATGAGGCTCAGTTAGCTTATATTTTATCTCATGAAATGATCCATTTTATTAAAAAACATGCTAAAACTGGGTTTATTGAAAAAGATAGAATTGAAAACCGGAGAGGTGAATATAGACGAATGGCTATTGATAAAGAGTTGAATAAAAGTAAATACTCAAAAGAATTAGAAATAGAAGCAGATGAAGAGGGATTGCAAATTTATTTAAAATCGAACTATAGTTTAACAGAACTGGATGCTGTATTTGATGTTTTACAATATGCCCATTTACCGATTGAAGATGAACCTTTCGATACTACTCTTTTTAATGATATTTTTTTTCAAATCCCAAGTTCTTGTATAAAAGATGAATTAGAAGAAATAAAGGTTATTGACGATGATGAGGATGATTATGGTACTCATCCAAATATTAATAAGAGAAGGGCAATTGTTTCGAATGAAATTGAAGGAGAATCTAATGAAGGAAAGCAAATATTTATAGTAAGTAAGGATAAGTTTAATCAGGTAAAAGATAAAGCTCAGTTTGAGCTATCTTATCTCTATGTTAAATCTAGACTATATGCTGAATCTATTTATAATAGTTATATATTATTAAAAAAATATCCTAATAACGAGTATTTAAAAACCAATATTGCTTATTGTTTATATGCTCTTGCAACATATAAAAATGCTAAAAATTATCATGAAGTTCTTACTGATTATGATGATGTTGAGGGTCAATCTCAGCAAATACACTACATCTTAGATAAAATGGATAAGAAAGTAATAAACACATTAGCAGTTAAATATTTATGGGATTTAAAAAATTCTGGAGTAAATAATAATTTTGTTAATACAATTGCAGAAGAAGCTATTAAACAGCTTTTGGTAGAATCAGGAGCTAGAAAGTTAGATTATAAAAAGAAGCTAAAAGAAGATGTTATTGTAGTCGTAAAAGATCTTACGAAAATCAATAAATACGATAAGATTAAAAAAAAT
>JAESTF010000234.1 GCA_016763795.1 Flavobacteriales bacterium | reverse complement strand
TCTGAATAATAAGTAAAAGCTCCAGCATTATCTTTTACTGTTTCTGGATTTTTAAAATTATTATCTGCATCAAAATCTTCTGCTGTATAAATAGAATTACCAGTATTTTTCATAAAAGCTGGTTCAAATCCTAAAGAAACACTGTTTTCTAATGGTACTGGCATAGATGATAATGCAGGACGACCAGAAAAATCGTTAACTGTTTGGGTTGTTAAAATCTTGTTATTGGAAGATAAATGTGCTTGTGTTTGTCTGGCCTGTTGCAACCCGTTAGCAAAGGTTATGTTTTCAGAAACTCTTATTTGTTTGTCTTCATGTAAATTGCCTTCTGTAAATGTTCTGCTATAAATCCAATTAATGTCTTCATTAAACTGAGTGTAGAAAAAAGCATAAGCACTACCATTAGTTCCACTTACATTTGTTGCTCCTTGCTCATATCCCGAATGGGTACTCCATAATCCCCAGTTTTGATCATTTCCTATTCCTCCATTATAAAAATTACCAATAGGTCTAACTCTCCAAGCGTAATAACCTGTTCCTTCGGCTAAGGTTAATGTAATATTGGTTTGCGAGGCTTGTGTTTCTATACTCAATGCTTTATTCCAATCTACAACATCTACATTTATAATATTTTGATTTGTAATGTTATTTTCTTCAGTATTAAAAAGCCTTAATATTTGAATTTCATAGTTTAAAAAATCGGTACAGCTATTTACCCAAGAGAAATTATATTGGTTACCAACAGCAGCTGGAGCAACAGATACTGAAGTAATTAAAGAAGTAGCAAGCGGGTTAAATGTATTTGCATTGTACTTAAACTCTTCAAGGTATTGGGCTGTTAATTGAATGTAATTAGCCACAACAGCTGATCCATTATATGCAAGTATTTTAATCTCAAAACTTTGTACTTGATAATAATCAGCTGTAAAATCAACTTGAAAAAGCTGTTCGGGATTCGTTTCATTAATACTAAAATCTACTATTTCGCTAATAACATGTGTTCCCATATTATTTAAGTCTGCATAACCAATAATTTGAACTTGTACTGAAGTAACAAAAGTATTAGGTCCAAAATTATAAGCATCTCCAGTATTTAAGTTTAAGAGTAAAGTTGCTTTATCTAGTACTTTATTAGGGCAATTATCGCTCGTTTCGCAGTGATTAAAAACTAAATTTTGACTAGGGTTTGCTCCTGCTAATCCTGTATTGTTAAACCCTACACTATCAACAACTGTAATAGTGGTACTTGGGTGTACGATAACATTTAAAAAACTACTATCTGGACCATAACCACAAACATTTTCTGGTACTACAGCTATAGTCCCTATTCCTGGGGTATTCCATATTATTGCTAAATTAGGTGTACTTGTTGTCATTGTTGTTGGGGTTCCTCCTGTAATAATCCAATCATAAGAAGTTGCATTACTAACTGGGGGGAAAGAATAATCAGATATTAGTGTTGTTGAGCTACAAGCAGCTTCAGGGCCTTGAATCTGACCTGGAGGAAATGGCAAAACGGTTACGTCTACCTCAATTGTATCTGGAATTCCATTACCACAAGGATAAACAGGGGTAACAATCATGTCTCCATCTTGCGCATAGGGATCAAAGTTTACAACAATAGATGATCCTGTAACAGAACTGGTACCATCATGATTTGCTCCAACAGGTAAATTCCAAACATAATACAACACTTTAGGATCAGCAGGTAATAATGTATACGTTCTTTGGCTTCCTCCACAGAGTGGCAGTGTTGCAGGCGAAACTGTAATGCTGACCTCTTGAAAATCTCTAATTGTAACAGTTAAACTGCCCGGAGGATTTGCAGAACAAGATCCTGTAGAAGGTGTTACAGAGATAGTTCCTGATTGAGTTGTTCCATTATTATTTGTTAAGTCATCCCATAGAACAGTAACTGTTGTACCAGTGATGGTTGTTGTAGTTGCACTTGTAATTGGATCTACAAATAGCCCTCCACTTGGAAGACTCCAAGAATATGTTGTTGCAGGGTTTGATCCTGGATTTAACGTATATGTTGTTGTTGAGTTTTCACAAACAGTATCCACTCCAATAATAGTTGCTACGGAAGGGATATTAGAAATAATTGTAACACTGAAAGGGGCTGCCTCTTCATAATCATCATCTCCCCAAGAAATATGGCTACAACCTGCCTTTTGAGCTGTTAAACTTCCTGATGAGGAACAATTCCAAACAACTGTAATAACAGGTGTTCCTTGTCCAGAAACAATACTTCCGCCAGATGCTGCCCAAACTAAAGGCGTATTACAATCATTTCCAACTCCAAAAGAAAAATATTGATATGACACACCTGCTTGAACGGTGGTAGGGCCTATAATAATTCCAGTAGCTTTTACTGTACAAATACTAAGTAAAAGGGTCACTAATAAAATTATTTTAGTGGTATATTGTTTTATGTTATTCATAATTTCTAATTTCTATTGTCAATTAATCGGTATCCTCTGTACTTCGCTAATAACTTCCCATTACTCCCTAAGACTTTAGATGTAGCTACTTTTGTCAACTGTGCACTATAATTTAAGTTTTGTTTTATAATGCTAACCCTCATCTTATTTATACGATGCCCTTTTATGTAATTAACTTTTATATCCTTAACTCTATTGAGCTTTTCATCTAATAAAAATTCAATGGTTTTTATTTTAAAGATCTTAGCTCCATAACTATTTGTTTTTAAAACAACTTTTTTATACTCCTTTTTATTAAAAATTATCTTGTTACAATCTTGTACTTCTAAGTGAGCAAAAACACTGTCTTTTAAAATCTCAAATTGCCCTAGCTTCTTCTTCTTATAACTATCACCAGCATATCCATTAATTATAATTATCTTTTTATCAGACAATATGCTTACAGTGTACTTATCATCTTGATAAACCTTTGTTCCTGAAGTAGAAAAATAGGAGTTACTTTTATTCGAAGTCACCTCAATTATTGATTTATTGTTCTTTAACGACCCTGTTTTTCCTGTAGTTATTTCTGTTGAGTATTTTAAATAAACAGTCTTATCGGAACTTGCTTTTACTTCTTTAGTCCATAATTGATATACTCGTTTAACATCTTTTAAACAAGCATCTTCTTGGGCTATAACAACTCTTGTTAACAAGAGTATAACTACTAATATGTTTATTTTTTTATTCATTTTATATACATGCTCTCTTTGCAGCTCTTGCTCCTTCGACAAGCTCAGGATGAGAAGAGCCGCAAGGGAATAATTTTACCTTGTAATTTTAGGTGTATTATATTGTGTTTCTTGAACTGTTTTCATACCTCTTTCAGTTTCTATTAACTTTCTAACTAGCTTACCTTCTGCATTATATTGATAAAATAATCCAAAATGTTGATCATCAAATGTGGCCAATAAACGATGTGTTACTACATCTTATACATAAGCTGTTGCTTGTGCATCCATTGGTTGGATTCTTACATCATCTATCCAAACATTTTCTGAACCATGTGCTGTAAATTCATATTTTACAAATGTTTTTAATGCATCTCCCACATTCATTCCTACTAAATCTGTTGGCAATATTTTTGCTTCATACAAATACCAGTCACCAACTTGAGCTACTTTTTTAAAGGGTTTTGATACAAACTGGTTTGTGTTTATATTTTGTAATTGAGCTTTTAGTAAGCTATCTAAAGTCGTTCTATCATCAAAGTCTGTTTTATCCATGTTTTAAATAACAGTCCTTTTGCTAAGATTTGACTATTTATGGTCATTTGAGCCATTTCTATTCCTTTGTTAGCAGGAAACTTTAATTTTAATGAGCTTTTTCCTGAATGACTTTCTAAGGTATTAATTACGCCATCTAAATCATCAATTTCAACATTTTCTTCAACTACTGCTGTTGAAGAGAGTGTTCCATAATCATTTTCGAAACTTTCAAATACAATAGAACTATATGCAGCATTTTGAGCGATTAAATAAGGTAGTGTTTTATCGTAACCAAACTTTGCTGCACTATTAATACCTAAGATATTTTGTTCTTCTAGTGCATTACCATTAGGGGAATATTGTTGAACTGTGTTTAACTCTAACCATTTATGTCCGTTGGCGCTTAAATTACCCCAGTTAAATAATTCTAAATTATAGGTTCCAGAATTGTATGTTTTATCAAAGTTGGTTGATAAACGATCTACATCCGTTTTAAAGGCATATGTTCTTTTTGTACGCCATTTGCCTCTTTTACCTTGTTCGTAATCATTTCCTATTGCACTGTATAAACTTTCATCATAATCCCAATGATCATTTAGTGTATTTGCTTCTGAAGCCACAACATTACTTATTGCAGTTGAAGGGTATGATTCTGAACAAAACCTCAAACAAGGAATACCTTGGGAATAACAATCGTTATCTTCTGCAAAATATGCTAATGCAGCCGTTTTAGGGTCAATATCAAAGTATCCAAATCCGCCAGAAAAAATAATTGTGGATGAACACTTTAATTCTGGAAAAGCAGTTCCATTTTCTAATTGATAAAACCGCACATCTGTTTCACAAAAATTATTTTCTGTTCCTGCTCTATAAACTAAGTAGCCATCTGATGTTTCTTCAAAAGAGCCTATTCCAACATCATCTTTAGTACTACACGCTCCTACAGCACTCTCCCCTAATTGGCAGCCATTACAATAATAAGAAGATGATGCTTGAGCTACGGTTCCAGATTTGCAACTTAGACTAGCTCCCAGTATCCTTCCTGTCATAATTTCTTCTAATACAACATCTTTATTAACTAACCTCGTTGGACTGTATTTTACTGTTGCATTCGTATATCCAGAATCAACTACCTCCATCAATTCATCAATAGCATGAGTTCCTCCATTTACTGCAGAAAATATTCGAGAGAGCATCAAGTCTTCTTCTAATCGCATGTTTAAATAACTTGAGTTGGATATTTCAATAACACTTTGGTCTTGAAATTGAACGTCTCCACATGCAACAGCAAAACCTCCTCCGACAGTATCTAATTCATAATTATAGAACGTGGTTAAATAATGATTTAAAGTATCTACCATTGGGTGAGGAATGGAAGGTGTACCTACAATAACAGTGTCTTGATTAAAAGGAATTCCTGGTCCATAAATATTTACTTGATTTCCTTCAATTAAAATATAGCAACTAGAATCTAATGCACTACAACTTCCATCTGCATTAACAAATTCAATTCCAGGTTCAATGTCCCAAGTGAAAATCGTATCTGGGTTTAATGTGTCTGTATTCGTTAATGCAGTAGTTAGTAATTCTGCAAAGCGTTGTCTTGGTCCTAAAATGGATGTGTCAACTGGAGTGATAACAATATCACTTTCTCCATAAATTGTTAAACTCCCTACTGCAGAATTTAATTGGTTGGTTCGTCCACTTCTTACTATTTCTACGAAAATCCCATTAGAAGTCGCAGTTCCTAAACTAGAATAATTTGTTGGTTGAATTTCAATTTTACTACCCACAATATCACCTGTATGATAAACTCCTCCACTAGACAATTTTATTAAATCACCTCCAACAAAATTAGACATAGCGCTACAAACTGATGCAGGTGGAACAGCTGAGAAAGATAAAAATGCTTTTCCAATTTCTATAACTTTATTAATAGAAACAGCTCCTGTAACTCCATCTAAAATTTTTCTCTCATTCTTTGCTTTTTGACTTACATTTTTATATTCCATTGAAGCAGGGAAGGTATATTTTGTATAATCTCCATCATGATTTGCCGAAGCCAACAGGTTAAGATTTTCATAACCATCTGTAGTTCTCACCTTAATTGGTTTACCTGTTTCTGGATTAAAAGCAATATTTTCGGAAATGTGATAAATACCATCTGCATAAGATGTTGTACTCTTTAATATTGCAGGATAGCTAGTTACCTTGGTTGTTGTATGTGTATATAGTTCTGTTTCTGTAAAGGTCATGGTTGGAAAAGCCGATAAAAAAGGTAAAACAACAATTCCAAAAATGCCTAGATCTGTATCAACTTCAATATTTCCATCTGTACTAATGTCTTTTACATATTTAGATTCAAAAACCATGTCCATTTCTTTTCCTAATGGCATTGTTGAATTATGACTTAAATCATTAAGGTCTAAAATGGGTAATTCTTCTCCTGGTTCAAAGTATGTCATTACTTCTTGTGATACTAATGTTGATGCATTCGGATTAAGAACATCAGCATAGTTTCCTGCATAAGTGGATGAAGACCTTAATTGTCCGTGCATACTATTTATTTCAAATGCATAACCTTGAGAAACCCAGAGATTATTAGTAATCTTATTTACCAAGCCTGTAATTAATGGTAAGTAATCTTTACTCCTATCCATTTCGGTCATTACATTGTTATTATCCTTCTCAGCCATACCAATTTTAATAGGAAAATCTTTAGCTGTATAATATTCTTTTATAGCAAATCCTGGATTCGTTTTTCCACTATGAATACTTTTTGTTATTATTTTAGAATAACCCACCGATGCTCCTGGCAATAAACTTTCTCCAATAGGGCCTTCTGATTGTTTTTTATCTCTACCTGAAACAACTTTGCTGAAAAAACTTTGTTTAAATCTATCCATAAATCCAATCAATGCATTTTCCTCTCTGATAGATCCTGGTTCATTAGTAGCTACACCACTGCTGATGTATCGAGATCCTTCATCGTTTAATGTTTTATACATATATTCTGAACCATAAAGCACAGGCACTCCAGCGTCTATTCCTTTGTCGTACATCAATAACCTTTTTACTCTTACTCCACCACCTTTTTTAGCGTATAACATAGGAACTTTTAAGTAAGAGTAATTATCATTAATTTCTAAACAAGTTGTTCCTGGCGCTAGACTTGCCAACCAAGTTGCAGCTTGTCCAATAAAACTCAGCACTTTTTGTACTGGATTTCCTCCACCAATTGTTGCTCCTCCCGAAGGGTCACAATTACTTCCCACTATAGAAAGCTTTCCTGCACGCTGAGTTTTAACATAATCAATACATACATCTTTAGGAAGCGCATATCCTCCTGTGCTTAATTCAATCTGAATATCAACACCACTAACAGTTACAGAGGTTACATTTGCATAACCAGTAACATATTCTGCATTGCAATCTGTTAAGCTCGGAATAGCGTTTCCAATTAGTTTATATAACATTTTAAAGTATATTCTCTTTTTCCCAAAAGCATATTCTTTCCGAATTATCGCGGCTAATTTCTCTGCTTCAGGATTAGTTGTTATTCCTAATTCTGAAGAATTTAAAGTAAAGAAACCATCAGCATGATTGGATGATTTTAAGCTAACCATTGCATGTACTTGCTTATCTTGTACATAGCAATAATCATCTTGCTCATATTGCACATGAATTTCGCCTCCAGAAGGGAGTTTTATCACTTTTAATTGCCAAGCTGCAGGATCAAATGTTGCCATATTTAGACCACTTTGATCGAGCCATGGCCTCATTTCTTGATATCTTGTTGCTCCATTAATTTGAAAATTACCCCAGGCATCAATATTAAAAGAAGAATAATCTGGGTTTTCATTTAATCCATTTCCAAAGTTTTCATAACCATCATATCTCGCAGGATAATCTACATAATTAGGTAAGGCACTATTCGCTGATTGAGGGTATTCATACTCGAATTGATAAGGACTAATTCTTGCTTCTACCACTCCATTGTACTCAAACCATACTTTTTTTAAGGTTAACTTTCCGCCACCAACATTATCATCGTTTCCATCTCCATTTCCATCATAAAAGCCTCCGTCATTATTTAATACTCCCTGACATAAAGAGTAATTATATTCAAAATGAACTGTTTTAATTAGCTCATCATCTAAACCTGTTGGAGATTTTGCAAACAACTCAATCTTATCTAGTTTTTTTAAAGAAAGATCTCCTTGTGCATTAGCTGTAGTTGATGCTGTTGCTTCATCATGATCTGCATCAAATCCATCTCTACGCTCAGAGGTATAAAATACAGCATAATGCGTTTTGGTTTCCACCGTTTCTAAATAATACATCTCTTTATAACCTTCTGCCACACTTCCTAAATCATCATTTGGATTAGATAATTCATTTCTACTATATGACAAGCCAGCATAAGGCATCCTCCATTTATACCAATTATTAACTCCCTCTCCATATGCTTTATAGTAACTAAATTTTGTATACCCACCAAAATCATCATCTGTTGGTCCATTATTACTTCTATCAATATAATCAGGACTTGTTATTCCTGTTAGTAAATATGAGGTTGCATAAGAAGAATCTCTTATTTCTCCAACTTTTGTTTCAGTTGAACCTGTAATGTCTCTATAAGCAATAAATCTATTCTCTATTTGCCCTGAACTTAATCCATTTAAATCTACCTGTAAGTTTTTTTCTAATTTTGATAAAACAGGAATACCGTAATTATATCTTGCTCCATCTTCATTTACAACTGAAAATTCCCCAATTTGACTGCCATTAGACCGTTTTGTTATTCTATTACTTAAATGAGCATTGGTATTTTTTGCATAGGCTTTATAATTTATACTACCTTCTTGGACAGTAGTCATATCTGAATTAGTATTATATCCAATATACGAAGAACGTAAAGACCGACCTGTAGCACTATCCGCATATAAGTTTTTTGTAATATGTGAAGTATTTGCATTTGCACTTTTTGCTCCTGGCACCCAACCTGACATTTGAATGTTAGCTTGTTTAGCAGTTGTATTTCCTCCATCGTAAGATAAATACCCTCCCATATCATTCGAAAATCGAAAGAAATTTGATTCATCTTGGTCTTTAGAAAACCCATTTGAACTAAGTGCATCCCAAGCTCCAACTTTTAATTCTTGATGGCCTACACCAATATCTCCACCTCCACCCCAGTTTAACCCTGCTTCAAATTCGGCACCTGCATTAATAATATTGGTTACACTAATGTTTTGATTTGGATGGAATGTCCCTACCTTTTTATTGTGCAGTTTAAACCCTCCAGCTAATCCCTCTCCAGTTAATGAATAACTGTCTGAATTATTAAAAGGTATTCCTAAGAATTTATCTTGTTTCGTATAGGTAGATCCTTTTTCAACAAAATAATCCATCATGTCTCCTCCTCCTGCATTTGCAGAATACATATAACCATAAGTATTTAAATTACTAGTTTCTACATTTTTTTGCCTAGAATAAGTTCCAAAGACATCAGCACTTGGACCTATCTGAACAGGGCCTGCAGTAGCCATTAACCCTAATGAAAGGGTTGTGGAAATAGCATTATAATCTACAATTTGTGTAGGACGACTTTCACTGGCAAAATTATGTAAACCATAACCACTACCCAAACTAGCTAAAGGTCCTTTAATTCCTGCGTCAGTTTTATCTTTTTTACTAGTTCCTCCTTTTTTACTAGTTCCTTCTTTTAAGCGTTTAATTGCGGCTGTTTTTTTTGTTTTTGCTGCAGCTATAGCTTTTTTTCTTTCTCCTTTATTTTTTTTATCGCCCTTCTTCTTAAAAGACCCTAACGCTGCTGCTGGATTTACTCTCAAGGAGAAACTTCCTGAGC
>JAESTF010000233.1 GCA_016763795.1 Flavobacteriales bacterium | reverse complement strand
TTTCTATATTAAGTGTGACTGGGATAATAGTAGAAAGAATTAAAGTTTTGGGTAGAAAACAGTTGAATATTGCATCTGGGGTATATTATTTACGTTATCAATGCGGAGAAGAGTTAATAACCGAAAAGATTATAGTGGAATATAAATAAAAAAGCACAAAATTTTGTTAAAAAATACGAAGGTAAAGTGAAAAATAAAGAAAGAGGCGAGAAAATCCAATTTGACACAAAACCTATATGTAATACATTGGTTATGAGAAGCCTGGGGAGTTAAAATTTTACTTTTTTAAAGTCCAAATTTCATATATAAAAAGGATGCTTGGATTAGCTCCAAACGTACTATGTTTTATATACATTTTAGCCCTTGATTTTGTTTATTGAGGATTTTCTGAATAAAAGAAAATACCGTCAATCCCTGTATTTTTTTTGGAATTTTGTCATTATTTATAGATTTTTCGTTATTAGGTTTATTGTCTTTTTCCAAAATTTCATCTTTACTATTTATATCTGAAAAACTTTACTATATGTTAGAATCATTTATGGAGGAACATAGAATTAAGATGGGACGAGATATGCTCCATATACTACTATCAGATCACGGACTCACTTTACAAAGAAAACGTAAATATGTTTAGACAAACATATTTACAACACTGGTTAAGGAAATACCTTTTATTGTTCTTTATTGCCACTAACTGCTGTTTCATTCTCAAAATAGGGATTCAAGCAAAACAAAAAATGTCTATGAAAATGGCTTGAAATAATTGAGAAAGATTCGCAGAAGATGATACAATGGTCAACTTTCTTTATTCAAAATTCTCAATTAATAATAAATCTTCGTGTATCTTTGGGTTCGATATGTGTCCCGATTGGGGTACTTTTATTACAAAAAATGGCAGAAGATATTTACGTTAATCTTAGAGAAAAATTAGAAGAACAAGGTGGCTGGCCTCAACCTTACTTATTTAAGTTTATTGTTCCTTCTGATAATAAAAAAATAGCTTTAGTAGAAGCCATTTTTGAAGAAAACACCCAAGTAACATTACGTCAATCTAAAAGCAATAAATTTACCAGCATATCTGCTAAAGAGGTAATGATGTCTCCTGATGAAGTAATTGCCATTTATAAAAAAGCTGCAAAAGTTGAAGGAATTATGTCCTTATAACAACTTTACTTCTTAATTGAAAAGCTGCACTTTCATTTAGCTTTATGTAAGTCATATTAAATACGAATAACAATATCGTTAAACGAAGAAAAGGGATGTTTTCACACCCCCATTCATTCACCTAACTTACACTAACTTAACTATTTTTATATTTTGGTTGCTGTGCTAACCTATCGTTAACATTCCCTTTTTGTATGGTAATTTTATAATTAAACTCGCCTATTTTCTTTTCAATTACTACTGGTTCATTTAAACCCATCTTATAACCATCTGCATGTTCATGAAATCCTTCAGGATCTGTAATTAACATTAAGTAAGTATCCATCCCATCATATCCTGCCTCACCATGATAACCTCCTATTCCACCTCTGTTTATCCAAACTTCATACGTTCCATAATAATAATCATGAGCGTTTATAAAATATTCAAATTCAAAAACTCCGGGTCTAGTTAAATAATACTCTCCTAAAATTGGGTTATAAGGAACCGAGTTGTTATCATCCCAATAACTATATGGTGCATGATGTTCGTAATCGATACCAAAATAAGCACGCCCGTCTCTTCCATTTGGCCCTGGAGTATTATCTACCACTATACAGCTTGTAAAAAATAATGGTGCAATTACTGCTAATATGATTTTAATTTTTTTCATAACATATATTTTCACAACCTCTTTCAAAAGCTATGCCAAAAACATTTTTTGTGTTTTAAGATTATCTTCTTTTGAGGTTCCTTAATTTTGTTAGGTATATTAAGAACATAAATTATGGATGTACTTGAACAAGTAAAAACTCAAGGTTTCGTTACTGCAGAAATTCAAAAAGAAAAAAGTTTAATTAAGGAAATTGAACGTTTAAAAAAAGATAAAAATGCTGTAATTCTTGCTCATTATTACCAACAAGAGGAAATACAAGATATTGCCGACTATATTGGTGACAGCTTGGGTTTGTCGCAAGAAGCGGCAGCAACTAATGCTGATGTAATTTTATTTGCAGGGGTTCATTTCATGGGTGAAACAGCTAAAATTCTTAGTCCAGATAAGAAAGTTATTATTCCCGATTTAAATGCTGGTTGCTCTTTAGCAGATTCTGCTCCAACTGATAAGTTTGAAGCATTTTTAAAACAATACCCTAACCATACTGTAGTGAGTTACATTAATTGTTCTGCCGAAATAAAAGCATTAAGCGATATTATTTGTACATCATCAAATGCTGTTAAAGTTGTAAATAGCTTACCAAAAAATGAAAAAATAATTTTTGCTCCAGATATTAATTTAGGAAGATATGTTGCAAAAAAAACAGATCGTAATTTAGTTTTATGGGATGGTGCTTGTGAGGTTCACATAGAAATTTCTGCTGACAAGCTTAAACTGTTACTAGGAAAATATCCTAACTCAAAATTAATTGCTCATCCTGAATGCCAACAAGATGTTTTAGATGAAGCTGATTTTATTGGGTCTACGACTGCCCTACTTAAATATGTTGCAGAAAATGATGCTCCTGAATTTATAGTTGCTACAGAAGTTGGTATCATCCATAAGATGAAACAAGCTGCTCCTAACAAAACAATAATTCCTGCACCAATACACGCTAACAATACTTGTGCTTGTAGTGAATGTCCTTATATGAAATTGAATACCTTAGAGAAAATACACGCTAGTTTAACACATTTACAACCTGAAATATTTGTTCCTGAAGAAACACGACTGAAAGCATTAAAATCTGTAAATAGAATGTTAGAACTGAGTTAATGAAAACTGATTTTCTAATAATAGGCTCTGGAATTGCAGGGTTAAGCTACGCTTATAAAGTAGCAGAGCATTTTCGTAAAAAAAAGGAAGAAGTTAGTATTACCATCATCACTAAAGCAAATGAAGATGACAGTAACACCAAATATGCGCAAGGAGGTATTGCTGCTGTAACTAAAAACACCGATTCTTTTGACAGTCATATCAAAGATACTTTAATCGCTGGAGATGGATTGTGTGATGAGGAAGTGGTCAGAATGGTTGTTGAAGAGGCTCCTAAACGTATTCAAGAATTAATTGATTGGGGAACTAACTTTGATAAAAATGAAAAAGGTGAATATGATTTAGCAAAAGAAGGTGGTCATTCCCAGCATCGTATTTTACACCATAAAGACTTAACTGGTAATGAAATTGAAAGGGCTTTAATCCATAAGGTAGAGACGCATCCTTATATAACAATATATAACCATCATTTTGCTATAGATTTAATTACACAGCATCATTTAGGTAAAGAAATAACTAGAACAACAACAGATAAACAATGTTATGGTGTTTATGTTCTTAATAGAAAAACAACTGAAATTTTTACGTTACTTTCTAAAGTAACCCTATTAGCAAGTGGAGGTATTGGTCAAGCATATTTAAACACTACTAACCCTACTGTAGCTACTGGAGATGGAATTGCTATGGCTTACCGAGCAAAAGCTCTGATTAAAAATATGGAATTTGTTCAATTTCATCCTACAGCTTTGTATAATGTAAATGATAATCCTGCTTTTTTAATTTCTGAAGCTGTTCGTGGTGCTGGTGCCATTTTAAAAGACCACAAAGGATATGCTTTTATGGAGGATTACGACAAACGTAAAGATTTAGCTCCTAGAGATGTTGTTGCTCGATCTATTGATGCTGAAATGAAAAAATCTGGAAAACACCATGTTTTTTTAGATACAACAACTATTTCTATAGAAAAACTGAAAAATCATTTTCCTACTATTTTTAATAAATGTAAATCAATAGGTATTGATATTACAAAAAAAAATATCCCTGTCGTTCCTGCAGCACACTATTTATGTGGAGGTGTTGATGTTAATATAAACTCAGAATCATCTATTTCTAATTTGTATGTTTCTGGAGAGTGTGCTCACACAGGTTTGCATGGAGCGAACAGGTTAGCTTCTAATTCATTAATAGAAGCCCTGGTTTTTTCTCACAATGCTTTTCTCCATGGAATTAGTAAAATTGAAAATATTTCTTTTAAAGACAATATTCCTGAGTGGAATGATGAAGGAACAGTTAGTCAAAATGAAGAAATTTTAGTTTCTCAAACAAAAGCAGAGCTACAAAATATATTAAGTGATTATGTAGGGATTATTCGCTCTAATGAAAGATTAGAAAGAGCCATTGCTAGATTAAAACTGATTTACAATGAATCTGAAAAAATGTATAACAAATCTAAATTATCTGTTAGTATTTGTGAATTAAGAAATTTAAGAAGTGTTGCTTATCTAGTTACGGAAGCTGCTATTAAACAGAAAAAAAACATAGGCCTTCATTTTAATGTTGATAATAAATAATTTAGATAAAAAAACCGAAGAAAATATTCTCTTCGGTTTTTTTGTTTCTAATACCTTACTTCTATTTCAAAAGAGTAACAGCTCCTTTTGAAATTTTTATTTCTTCATTACAAACATCTGTATATGTTAAAATATAAAAATAAGTCCCGGCACTTCCCACATCATTTCCTACTTTACCATCCCAATTATTAATTAAAGACGATGATTCAAAAACTAATTTACCCCATCTGTTAAATATTTTTATTTCGAATTCAGCTGTTTCATCAACACCTAGAACAATTAGCTCATCATTTATTCCATCTCCATTAGGAGTAAATACATTTGGGACAATACTCTCCGAATCAGGTACATCAAAAAATATTACTTGACTATTTATTGTTTTAACTATATTACAAGCATAGTTATAAACTGTCATAGATATAGGGTATGTTCCTGCATCTATATAAGAATAATCGACTGAAGTAATATTTTCAAAAGTAGTACCATCTCCCATATTCCACACTAAAGAGTCGGCTCCTAAACCTATAAAGTTTAAAACTACATTAAATGAATCCTGTCCACATGGTGTTGGAGGTGTAAAATCAAGTGCAGCAGAAAAATTACTAACTGATACGAATACATTAATAACAGTATCATGAGTACAAGTTCCCATCTCTACACTAAGATTCACAGGATAAGTTCCTGCTACTGTAAATATATTATTCGGGTTTTGGATTGTATTATCTACTGTTCCATCATTATCAAAATCCCAATTCCAACTTGTTATCGAACCTCCAAAAGAATTAGACATATCTGTGAAAACAACTGCAACTCCAGAACATTCAGATGTAGCCGAAAAATTTGCTAATGGCATAGGATCAACAATAATATTTATTGTAGTATCATGAGAACAAGATCCTGATTCTACATTTAAATTAACTAAATAGGTCCCTGCTATTGTGAATATATTACTAGGGTTTTGATTCGTATTATCTACTGTCCCATTATTATCAAAATCCCAATTCCAACCTGTTACCGAACCTACAGAAAGATCAATGAAATTTATTGGTGTTCCTTCACACTGATTAGAAGCTGAAAAATTGGAAACAGGAACAGTACTAACAATAATATCTATTACAGTATCATGAGGACAACTACCTCCCACTCCTGAAACACTCAAACTAACTGAATAAGTTCCTGCATTTGAAAAGGTAAAACTTGGATTCTGATTCGAATTATCAATAGTTCCATTATTATCAAAGTCCCACCCCCAATTAACAACAGTACCATTAGGTATAGACCCATCAACAAAATTAGTTATACTTCCTGCGCAAACCGTATCAGCTGAAAAATCAGCAACTGTACCTGGTACTACTGTAATAACAATGGTAGTATCATCTACACAACCATTACTATATGTTACTAACGTTATAGTATGGTTTCCTATACTTGAATATGTGTAAGTCGTACTAGGAGTTATATCATCAATAGTTCCATCATTATCAAAATCCCATTGTAGGCTATCTATCACAGATGGAAAAACAGCGGATGAAGTACTGTTAAAAACAATTGAGGTTCCTAAACATACACTTGTTAAATTTGTTGTAAAGTTTGCTATTGGTGAAGGTTTCACCACAACCGTTAATGTTGTATCATGAGTACAAGATCCTACTCCAACAGATAGGTTTACAGTATGGTTACCTGCTGAAGAAAATACATTTGTTGGATTTTGATTTGTATTATCAACGGTTCCATTATTATCAAAATCCCAATTCCAGTTTGTTATTGTTCCACTAGAAATATTGGAGGAATCTATAAATGTAGTTGCTGTTCCAAAACATTCCGTACTAGCTGAAAAATTGGCAATTGGCACAGGGCTAACAATAACATCTATTATAGTATCATGAGGACAGCTATTTCCGGCTCCAGAAACACTCAAACTAACTGAATAAGTTCCTGCATTTGGAAAAGTAAAAGTTGGATTTTGATTTGTATTATCAACGGTACCATCATTATCAAAATCCCAATCCCAATTTACAACCGTACCATTTGGTAAAGATCCATCAATAAAATTAGTTGTGCTTCCTTCGCAAACAGTAAGAGCTGAAAAATCAGCCAAACTACCAGGAGTAATTGTTATATTAATAGTAGTATCATCTGTACAACCATTATTAAAAACTGTTAGTGTTACTGTATAACTCCCTGCGCTAGAATATGTATAGGTTGTATTAAAAGTAGTGTCATCAACATTCCCATCCGAATCAAAATCCCAATGAACACTATCTATTGCAGATGTACCAACAACATAGGATGTATTATTGAAAATAATTGGTGTTCCTGCACACACATTTGTTGGTGTTGCAGTAGCTGCTGCAATAGGAAAATCTGGTGAGCCTCCAATAGTTGCTGTTAAAGTTAATGCACAAGCAGGCCCTGTAACAGGTATAACTGAAACAGTATATGTTCCAGGTGTATTTGTACTAATAGATTGAGTAGTCTCTCCACCTGGAGACCATAAATAACTTGCTGCTCCAGCAGGTGCAGTTAAAGTAACAGGGTTGCCTCCGCACACAACTGTTTGGCTAGGTATAATTTCTAATGGTTCGCATGAAGCGTCTATATACCCGTATCCATAATGTCCGCTTTGGCTACAATCTCCTATAATAAATTCTAACGTAACATTTTGTCCTACATAGCTTTGCAATGGTGCAAATGTTGTTCTCCAAGGTAAATAAAATCCATCAGCATAAGCAATAAAATCTGGATCTCCACCTGAATTAACTGGTCCTGAGATTACAGAATAATCTCCACAAGTTATAGAACCACCAGATTGATCGTACATGTTAACTTTAAAAAATGGCTTTTCATCAACAGTATGTCCTGAAGGATCTTCTAGAACCAATGCATAACTATACGTAAAAGCTGCAGAATTTGCATCAACTAAAAATGTTTGAGAGACTCCTGCAGCCCTACCACCTGATCCTGTTCCATCTCCTAATCTTAAAGAATATGAACCACCAGTAGGGTTTACTGTTGGAATTGCAGCTCCTATAACAGGATCATTTCCTCCTGTCATTATAGCTAGTTGAGCACTTGCTAATGTTGTAGGCACTACATTTATATATCCATAAGAAACATTATTAACATCTCCTTCGGTTAAATCCCAACCAGTTACATTTCCTGTTTCAAAATCGGGATTATTACATAAATCTCCAGGACCTTTATTGTTTGTGCTATTTTGAGGACCTCTATTTCCTAAATCAAAAATATCGAAATGACGCATACTCACATCATTATTATATTTTTTATGCGCATTTGGATTTACAATTTTGTATTGATTAAAATCACTTGCTAGCATTTCAATAATATTCCCAACTTTTATTTTCGCTACTGACTTTAATAATATCGTTTCATTTATAAATTTAGACTTAATCATTTGTTTATACTGATGATCATATCTATCAAGAAAAAAATGTACAAATTCA
>JAESTF010000025.1 GCA_016763795.1 Flavobacteriales bacterium | reverse complement strand
AGGACGCTACGAAAAAGGAAAAAAAGAAGGTTATTGTAAAGTCTATAAAAATGATATTTTACGAATAGAAGGAAATTTTAGAAATAACATCAAAAATGGACATTGGAAGTTTTATAATGAAGACGGTAGTATTAAAAATATAATAGAATACGATTAGTGAAAAAGCCAATAATAGATATAATAATTCCTGCATTTAACGAAGAAAATTCAGTTGGAAATGTAATAGACGATATTCCAAAAGAGTTGGTTAGAGAAATTATTGTAGTTAATAACAACTCTACCGACAAAACAGCAATAAACGCTCAAAATGCAGGAGCAACTGTTTTAAAAGAACCTAATATGGGTTATGGAAATGCCTGCTTAAAAGGAATGGAGCATGTTGCTCAAAAAGAAATAAAACCCGATATTATTGTTTTTTTAGATGCCGATTATTCAGACTATCCTGAAGAGATAGTAGATGTAATAAAACCCATTATAGATAATGAATTTGATATGGTTATTGGTTCTCGGGCTTTAGGGAATTTAGAAAAAGGAGCTATGACTCCACAACAAATTTTTGGTAATTGGTTAGCTACTTTTTTATTAAAGCTCTTTTACGGAGTAAAATACACCGATTTAGGTCCATTTAGAGCGATAAAGTACAATAGTTTAGTAGCGCTTGGCATGAAAGATAAAACCTATGGTTGGACTGTTGAAATGCAAGTAAAAGCAGCCAAACACCAACTAAAAACTTGTGAAGTTCCTGTAAATTATAGAGTAAGAATAGGTTTTTCTAAAGTGTCTGGAACCGTAAAAGGGACTATTGGTGCAGGGTATAAAATAATCACAACTATTTTTAAATATATATAATGGTATTTTTACAAAACAAATAACAAATGGAACTTATACTTATTGTTATATACGGATTAACACTTTCTTTTATTTTTTTGTATAGTCTTGTACAAATTAATTTAGTGATTAATTATCTCCGAAAAGGAGGAAAAGAAGTAGACCCTAATCCTATTCTTGAAAATGAATTACCTTTTGTAACAATTCAATTGCCTTTATACAACGAACTTTATGTTGTTGAGCGATTAATCGATTCTATTGCACAATTTGATTATCCTAAAAATAAATTTGAAATCCAAATTTTAGATGATTCTACTGATAGTACAGTTGATATTGTTGCTAAAAAAGTAAAAGAATACAAATCTTTAGGCTTTAATATTTATCAGCATCGTAGAGCGAATAGAACAGGATACAAAGCTGGAGCATTAAAAGAAGGGGTAGAAATTGCCAAAGGCGAATTTATTGCCATTTTTGATGCAGATTTTTTACCAAGCCCCTTATTCCTTAAAAAAACTATTCCATATTTTCAAAATGAAAATATTGGGGTCGTTCAAACAAAATGGGAACACTTAAACAAAAACTACTCATTACTTACTCGCTTACAAGCTTTCGGATTAGATGCTCATTTTACCGTAGAACAAACAGGTAGAAATGTAGGTAACCATTTTATTAACTTTAATGGAACAGCTGGCATTTGGCGAAAATCATGTATTGAAGATGCTGGAGGTTGGGAATCAGATACCCTCACCGAAGATTTAGACTTAAGCTATCGTGCACAATTAAAAGGTTGGAAATTTCAATACTTAGAAAAATTAGGCTCTCCTGCAGAACTTCCCGCAGCAATGAATGCTTTAAAAACACAACAATTTAGATGGACAAAAGGCGCTGCAGAATGTACCCGAAAAAACCTATTAAGAGTTTTAAAAAATAAAGAGCTCCCATTTGACACAAAGGTTCATGCGTTGTTTCATTTAATGAACAGCTCAATATTTATCTGTATCGTATTAGTTTCTGTATTAAGCATTCCAATGTTAATGATAAAAAATAATTTTGTAGAATATCGTTTATTATTTCAGCTAGGAAGTTTCTTTATTTTAAGTGCTATTTTTTTAGGCGTTTATTATTTCGTTTCATTATCAAGTAGTTATGAGAATAAATTTAAAGCTGCCTTTCATTTTATTTTCTTATTCCCATTGTTCTTATCTGTTTCCATGGGACTGTCTTTGCACAATGCACTGGCAGTTATTGAGGGTTATATGGGCAAAAAAACACCTTTTATCAGAACACCTAAATTTAACATTATAGAAAATAAAGACGTTTGGCAAAAAAACAAATACTTAGTGAGCAGCGTGAGCTTTTTAACTGTATTAGAATTTTTAATGACCCTCTATTTTGCTTATGGAATATATTCTGCTTTTTATTATAATGATTTTGCATTACTTCCATTTCATATTATGTTATTTTTGGGTTTTGGATACGTGACTTTTTATTCGGTATTCCATTCAAGAAAAGTAAAATGAAAAGAAAATCATGTCACCAATAAAATACATACTTTCAATTGCTTTTGCTGCAATTTATGTCTGTTTTGGATATTTCTTAGAACGAGACAATTTTCAACACTTAAGTATTCTATTTGGAGTGGGATTCACTCTTTATTTCTTTTTTGTATTTACAACAAACGATAAAAAAGAAACAGACCAATTACTTTGGCTTTCAATGGTTTTTAGGCTCATTTTTATTGTTGCCATCCCTTGTTTATCCGATGATTATTTTAGATTTATTTGGGATGGAAAACTTTTTGTAAATGGGTTTAACCCTTATTTATTTATTCCTTCAGAAATAATAAATACCGATATCTCTAAAACAGCAGGGTTAACACAAGAGTTGTTCAATGGCTTAAATTCGCCTGATTATTACACCGTTTATCCACCAATAAATCAGCTTATTTTTTCGTTAGGAGGTTTCTTCTCTAAATTCGGAATGTTGGGAGGAATTATTGCCATTCGTGTTCCAATAATTATTGCAGAATTTTTTCTTATTAAATACATCAGAAAATTATTAGAAAATTTACACTTACCTCATCATTATGTATTGTTATACGCGCTAAACCCATTAGTAATTGTAGAGCTTTCGGGCAACTTACACTTTGAAGGAATGATGTTGCTTTGCATCGTTATTGGTGTTTATTGGTTAATGCATAATAAATGGGGCGGTGCAGCTTTTTGGTGGGCAATGGCAATTAGTATCAAACTAATTCCAATATTGTTTTTACCTGTTTTAATTAAACGTTTAGGGTTGGCTAAAAGCATTTGGTTTTATATAATTACAGCTTTAGCTCTAGCATTTACATTCTTGCCTTTTTTAGATTTACAACTTATAGAACATATAACAAGCAGCATTAACCTTTACTTTCAAACCTTTGAGTTTAACGCAAGTATTTATTATGTGATAAGATGGTTAGGGTTTAAAAGTCTAGGGTATAATATCATTCAGCAAGTTGGTCCAATATTATCGATTACCACATTTGTATTGGTAATGATGATTTATTTTTATAAGAACAACTCATGGGAAGATGTGTTTAAAAAAATGCTTTTTTCTTATACGATATATCTATTATTAGCAACAACCATACATCCTTGGTATGTAATTAATTTAGTATTATTAAGTGTTTTTGTACAAAACTATCGCTATGCTATTATATGGTCAGTTTTAGTGGTATTAAGCTATTCTGCTTACATGAGCGAGACTTATACTGAAAATATGTTACTTATTTCCATAGAGTACGTGACTGTAATTGTTTGGTTAGGTTTTGAGTTGTTTCAGAATAAAATTTCTTCTCGATAAACACTATTGAAAAATAATTTTCTGCATACCTCTTTTTGCTCCTACCTTAATTTTTAAGAAATAAACCCCTTTCGATTGGTTTGTTAGATCAAAGCTGTACTTACTTTTCTTACCTGTATCTTTATAAACTACTTCCCCCAATAAATTAATCAACTCTAGCATAACTTCACCTTGAACATCATCTATTAGAACCTCAAATTTTCCATTGTTTGGATTCGGGTAGATATTAAAATTAGTTATAATCTCATTTTTAGAAACTTCTACCGTAATTCCACTTTCCGCAGCACCAACATCTCTTATTCCAGTAATTGAGTTGTTCTGTGCATCAGAAAAATCTGAAGGACTTCCCATATCAACAGCAACACTTCCTACTCCAGGGATTAATGTAAATGTCAACCCTCCATTATTTTGTAAAGAGCCTAAGTTTAACATCATTGAATCTACATTTAATTGATCTGTAATTATACTTCCTAAAACAGTTGCATCAGAAAAAACATTGTAGCCAAGTGAAATCAAAGTATCCGAAAATAAACTGGTGCCATTTAATGCTAAAATGCTACTTTCTATAATCATTTCACTTGTATCTAAACCTGGAGAAGTGGTGTAATTGTATACTCCACCACCATTATAAACCATTGTAGTATTAATCAATTTAACTTGAGAGCTTGATGAAATATTAGAATTAGATTCAACATATATTCCCCCTCCTTTTAACCCTGCCAAATTACTAGTTATGGTTGAAGTATTAATATTTACCGTAGATTCCGATT
>JAESTF010000232.1 GCA_016763795.1 Flavobacteriales bacterium | reverse complement strand
GATGAAAATCAAAATTATTTAGACTGCAATAAGTCGGCACTAAAAATGTTTGGCTATACTTCTAAAAAAAGTTTAATAAACTTAAAACCTTCAGCTGTTTCTCCAAAATTTCAACCTAATGGAGAAAATTCAATAACATTAGGAAAACTACATATTAAAACAGCCATTAGAAAAGGTTCACATAGATTTACTTGGTTTCATAAAAAATTTGATGATTCTATTTTCCCTGTTGAAGTTTCATTAACTAGAATCATCAATAAAAATAATAAGTTATCTATACATTCCGTTTGCAGAGATATAACGGATAGAGAAAAAGAGAAGAAAATACAAAAAGTACTATTTAACATCTCTAATGCTGCGCTATCTATTGACGATTTTAATGAATTTAATAGTTTTATAAAATCTGAACTTGGTTCAATAATAGATACCACAAATTTTTACATAGCACTATACAATAAAGATCGAGATTTTATCAATACCTCTTTTATGGTCGATGAGCTAGATGTTCAAACCGATTTTCCAATTTCAAAAACATTAACCGGCTATGTAATAAAGTCTAAAAAATCTTTTTTAGGCACCGAGGAGCATATAAATACTTTAATTGATGAAAAATCAGTTAAATTGGTTGGTCCGCCATGTAAAATTTGGCTTGGAGTGCCTTTAAAAATAAAAAATGAAATAATTGGAATTATAGCTGTTCAAAGCTATACCGATGAAAATGCTTACACAAAAGATGATGTAGTTTTACTAGAATTTGTTTCTCATAATATTAGTATTGCAATACAACGAAAAAAAACTGAGGAAAAGCTTAAACAAGCCTTAGAAAAAGCAAAAGAAGCAGATCTTTTAAAAACAGCGTTTTTAGCAAATATGAGTCATGAAATTAGAACTCCAATGAATGGAATAATTGGAATGGCAAACTTATTAAATGATACTAAGTTGCCAGTAAAGCAAAGAAAATACACTTCGGCTATACAATCTTCTTCAAATAATTTATTGACAATTATTAATGATATACTGGACTTTTCTAAAATCAAAGCTGGGAAGTTTACGTTAGAAATAATCGATTTCAATTTAGTAGAATTAATAAGTAGTGCCATAGACAGTAATCGATTTAAAGCTGAAGAAAATGGAATTAACTTAAATTACCGTATTGATCGCGGTATTCAAATAAATTTAAAAGGAGATCCTACCAGATTAAACCAGGTTATTCTTAATTTATTAAGTAATGCGGTTAAATTTTCTTTAAACGGAGAAGTTAGTTTAAGCATAGAATTAGTTAAAGAAACTTTAGCCCATCAACAATTAAAATTCTCTGTTAAAGATAATGGAATAGGTATAGAACAAGATTATTTAAAGAATATCTATGAGAGTTTCTCACAAGCAGAAAAATCTACTGCTCGTAAATATGGAGGGACAGGGTTAGGCCTTCCTATTAGTAGGAAAATTGTCGAATTAATGGGGGGGAAGTTAAAAATTGAGAGCGAAATAAATATAGGTTCTAACTTTTATTTTACAATTGATTTCGCCATTTCAAATAAAAAAATAGAAAATAACGGTATAAATAAATTAACAGATTTAACAGAAGATTTTAACTCAGCTAAAATTCTTTTAGTAGAGGATAATGCTATCAATAGATTAATGGCAATTACTTTGTTAGAAAGATGGAATTGTGATGTAGATTCTGCTCAGGATGGATTGGAAGCGTTAGAGAAAGTAAAGAAAAATACATATCAGTTAATTTTAATGGACATGCGAATGCCAAATATGAGTGGAGTAGAAGCGACCAAGATTATTCGGTCTGAACTTAAAATTACTACACCTATAATAGCTTTAACAGCTAATGCAATTAAAGGTGATGATAAAAAATGTATTGAAGTAGGAATGAATGATTATTTATCTAAACCATTTGAGTCTTTTCAGTTAAATTACAAAATAACAAAGTATATCAATTCGAAAGAAGGGAAGGATAAAGTTGAACAATTAGGGAAAATAAATTTAGAAACTATGGATATGGATACCTCGAAACTATATAATCTAGAAAAGCTTGAAGCAATGAATGATCAAGCTTTTACCGATAAAATGGTTAATTTATTTTGCACTGAAATTCCACTAGAATTAAATAAAATTAAAAAAGCTTTAGATGAGAAAGATTATACTTTTATTTCTGGAGTAGCACATAAAATGAAACCTTCAATAGATTATATTTGCATGCCTTCTTTATATGAAGAAGTGAAGGCTATCGAAATTTGGAGTAAGTCAGATGCAGTTATGATTGAGGAAACAATTAAGTTTGTTGCGCAAATGGAGGTTGTACTTAAACAATTAAATGCTATAAAATAATTCCCAAAACAGGAAATCACGTCTCTTTTTAAAACATTTCCCTCTGAAGAATATTTCCTAATTAATTGATATACAGTAAGTAGGTGCTATTGGAATGCTTTCCGCATAGATAAGTTCGAACTAAGAATTTATACTATGAAAAAGAAAAAAATATTTATTATCAGTTATAATAATTTGCCAATTGATTTTTGGAAAGCTCATCTTGATTATAAAAATGTAGAGCTGTGGTTGTGGAAATCTCCAAAACATGCGATAAATAATTTACCTATAATTTATCCTGATATAGTTATCATTGATGGATATTGGGCAAAAAAATCAATTTTACCCTGTCTAATTAAGGTCCTAAATAAAAAATTTATTTCTAACGTTTTTTGTATTTCTCCTAAAGAAGAATCTGATGCAAGAGTTATATCTATTGATCAAAGACTGTCTCTCTCAAATTTTAATAATGAAGTGCTCAAAAAAATTAATAAATTAATAAAACCATCAAAAAAAATTAATCAAATAATAAGTCGAACCGCATAAAACCTAGAAATTATGAAAAATTTACCAAAAATATTTATTGTAGAAGATGATGCTTTTTATGCGACTCTTCTGAAGAAAGAAATTACTAAAAATCGTTTAGGGAGTGTAGAAACCTATCATACAGGAGAAGATTTTGTTGACAATTTGTACAAGATGCCTGATGTAGTATTGCTCGATCACAACTTAGGGAAAATGAATGGTGTTGAAGTTTTAAAGAAAATAAAATCTATTAGCCCAAAAATTCAGGTTATATTTCTTTCAGCTCAAGAAAAAATGCATGTAGCCATTACTTCTTTAAAATTTGGGGCCTTTGATTATGTAGAAAAAAATGACACTGCACTTAGTAGAGTAAAAGCTTTGATAAGAAGAATAGGGAAATTTAATCAAATAGCTGAAGAAAAAAAGCAATTTAACATTGTTAAAATAGGAGGGGGTATTCTTCTAACCGTAATAATTTCTATCGCTATCTATATTAGTTCATTTCATTCAACAATATAGTTTAAAAGGAAAAATGTTGTAATCAATAGAATACCTTGAAGCTCTGCTTTGAGGTTTTTCATTATAAAGTACTGGATTTTATTGTCATTAGAATATGCTACAGTAAAAATCTACCATACTAAAATATTGTAGCAAGTTGAAAATAAACAATTAGTGTTAAAAGATTAATTTGTTTTAAACTATCTCCTGAATTGCTGCTACCAACTCATTAATAACAAAAGGTTTAGGAATTACCATTTGCATACCCACTGTCAAAATCTTTTTTCGAGTATCCTTAAGAACATCAGCCGTAAACCCCAATATAGGTGTTTTATTACCTGAGCTTATAATCTGTTTAGTAGCTTCAAAACCATCCAAAACAGGCATATGTAAATCCATTAGGATTGCATCAAATTGTTCATTTTGTGCTTTAAGAACAGCCTCTTTTCCATTGTTAGCTATTGTTACTTGACAACCAACTCCTTCCAGTACTTTTATAGCTAGTATTTTGTTAAATAAGTCATCTTCAGCTAATAATATTCGTTTACCTTTTAAAGGTGTATTAGCCTCATTTTTAAACTTTTGTTGTTGATTTTTTGGTTTTTTTCCTTTTTTAAAAGGTAAAATAAAAGTGAAAGTAGATCCTTCATTTTTTTGAGAATTAACGATTAATTTACCATTCATTAATTCAACTAGTTTTTTACTGATGGACAACCCTAATCCTACTCCACCATATTCACGTTTAATAGTTGTTTGAACTTGTATAAAATGTTTAAAAATTGATTTTATTTCATTTTCATCCATCCCAATTCCAGTATCAGTAATAATAAATCGGATCCAATATAAACCATCAAGATTACTTCCTAGTTGCATACTAAAACCTATGGATCCATGTTCTGTGTACTTAAATGCATTACCTAAAATATTATAAATAATCTGATGTACTTTTTTTGCATCTCCAAATAAACAATCAGAGATAGTTGGATCTATTGAAATATTAAAATCTAATGTTTTTTCTTTTGCATGTTCATTAAATAAATTAAAAAATTGTTTGGAGATATCATGAAGGTTAAAGTTTTCTTCAGAGAGCTCTACACTATCTTTATCCATACTAGAATATTGTAAAATCTGATCTACGATATTTAATAAGCTGCTAGCTGCGAATTTGATGGACTCTACT
This sequence comes from Flavobacteriales bacterium, assembly GCA_016763795.1. GTDB lineage: Bacteria > Bacteroidota > Bacteroidia > Flavobacteriales_E > Vicingaceae. Next base: position 25,742 of record JAESTF010000232.1, on the reverse strand, counting down.
TGTTCCAAGTATTTTGATTGAGGTTTAGATTTTATCATTAATTGTGTGTAACCAATAATAATGTTTAACGGACTGCGAATTTCATGGCTCATTGTAGAAAGAAAATCAGATTTAACTTGTAAAGCTTTTTCTAACTCTTGGTTACTTTTAAGAAGTTGTTTCTCAGTCTTTTTTCTTATCAATACTTCTTTTATTAATTGCTCATTCATAGCAGATAATTTTTCAATCATCTTATACTGAATTTGAGCAGTTAAAGAATTTTTATCATTATTAAAATCCATAATTAATGTCTTATTCAGTAATTAAAGCGGTTTCTTTAACAAAACCTGCTGCTTTACTCACCTTAGCGTAAAGTGGAAAAATTTCTTCCATATAAAATTGATGTTCAAACATTGTTCTGCTCGAAATACAATCGGACAGCATGGTAACGGAAAACCCTTTTTCTGTGGCAGATCTTCCTGTTGAATCAATACAAATTGAGCAAACACAACCGGCTAAAACTACTTCTTCAATCCCATGCTCAAGCAATACTTGTTCTAGGTTAGTATTTACAAAAGCATTTAGTCCTTGTTTACCTGGAATTTCAATAATGTTTTTAAATTGGGTGATACTTTCAATGGTTTTAGAACCTTCCATATTTGCTTTAAAAGCACCAACATCTTTTATAGTAGATAAAATACCAATTGGGTTAACTAGTTCATTATAATTTTCTGAAAAAATAATTGGGGTTGAAATTATCATTGTACCATCTTCTGTAGCACTTTTAATAACATTAATAGTTTTTTCTAATACATTTAATTGATTTAATGATTCCTCTACCACACCGTGTAGAATTCCATCTTTATCAAAATAATCTTTTTGAAATCCAATAAGGATAATTGCTTTTTTTTTCATGAGCTTAATATTTTAAGTTAGTATTGCTGGCATGCATTCAAATACAAAACCAAAAACCATATATCGCATTAAATCAGGTAGATATAAGTTTTTGTATACGGTAATTTATTCCCATTTTAGGAATAAAAATCCCGAAATAGGAAATTATTGTTGTTACAACTCAAATTTTAATTACCTCACTATAAATTTTTCATGTATTACTTTTTCTTTATAAATAAGAAAGTAAAAGTAAATGCCAACGTTGAGGGATTTGAGGTAAACTTTTTTATCATATAGAATAACCTCTTCATAAACTTTTTGTCCTGAATTATTAATTACCACTAAAGTTAATGGCTGTGTTGAGTCAATACCGGTAATAAATAACATTTTGTTAGCAATCTGGATTTTAATGTCAGTTGTTTGATTTACAACAATAACATTGTAATAGGTGGAACTTCCATCGAAATCGGTTTGTTTTAAACGATAGTAAATTGGTAAGGAAGAATTTAAATGATTTATATCATCTTTGGCAAAATAAGTTAATGGAGAACTTGAATTCCCTGCTCCGCTAATCTCATTTATAGCTATCCAATAAGATGCATCACAACTTCTTTCTATGGTAAAGTAATTGTTATTAATTTCTGTGAGTGTTGTCCAGGTTAATGTTACATTATCATCTTTCCAAACACCATCAAAATTTAATAATTCAATAGGTAGCGCTGCTCCGATACCTACTAACCCATTATTTTCGCAAGGACTTAAATCGTTAGCAGTACTATTATCAAAATTCCAATAACCTAAAATACCTGTAGTATCATAATTGACTCCAATTACACTTTCTGGGTTAGTCATCATATTATTAATTTGAGTTGGAGATAAGGCAATATTCCAAATAGAGATTTCATCCATATCACCATTAAACCTCCTGTAATTGTTTCCAGGGTTAGGCCACCTTCCCATATTTAGCTTTGATGCTAAAGGGTAAGGTCTAATATTCCCTGATTTATTTTTGCTATTATCAAGAATCCCATTTATATAGATTTGAATTTGATTTCCATTATAGATACAAGCTAAATGAAACCATATACCAGCAACTGGATTTGTCTTCGAAAAAACAAAACTTCTTGACGTGGTATGTAAGGCAAATTCAAATTTAGAATTGTTATTATTATGTTGTATCCACCAAACGCCATTGTCACCACTATTAGTACTATCGCTCATCGTAAAAAGGTTGGACCAAGGTCCAACTCCAGGATCGTTAAAATTACCCCATCGAACCCATAAAGTAATACTTAATTGATCTCCTTGAGATAAGGTGTCAAAGCAATTTAAATTAGTTCCAGCTCCAAAATCAATGTAACTATTGGTGGAAGAACTAAACGTTGCATATGGAACATTTTGCCCCCAATAATAATTACTAAAGAAAATTATGATAAATAATATGGTTAATACTTTTTTAATCATTGAGTATTTTTCTTATACCTACCCATTAATTATTCCTATAATTTAAATTGTTGATTACCAGAATGATATGTATGTTGTTTTTCCCTTGAAGAGAAAAAATATCCAATTATGGGAATCTTATTCTCGAGTATAATCTCATAAAAAACTCATAAGTCGTTGATTCTTAGGAAGTAATTAATCTGTTTAAATGAACGGTATAAAATTGGTTAAAGAAGTATTTAAATAAATAATGATGAAAAAGCACATTTTACTCAGCGATATATTAATTTTCTTAAAGCTAATTACACCAAAAAATAGTGTCCTATTTATTTTGGACCCTATGGAACGAGTAATTTTTAATGTTGATTTTCCACTCAGAAAAGTCGTTGATCATCCATTTAGGATCCTCCTAGATTTTACTGATGAAAATAGTAGCGATAAAGAAAATAAGTTAAACGAATTTGATTTAATATTTAATTTTTATAACCCCTTAATTTCAAAAGTAAGTAAAGGAACAAAAAACATCAAGACTTTAGTTAGGTTAGGTTTTAGTTCGATGGTTCGGTCCAGTAGTTTTAGTATTTATCATTTAATTAAGTTAATGGTAGATAAACTAGGTCAAGTGCCTTATGATAAATACTCCATTATTATGGATACTATTGGTAGTAACCGAACCATGCGGCTAAAACTGAAAAATCACAATAAAGATCACTTCACAAAAACTCAAGTTACTATAAATCATAATAAAAATAGATTGGTGCATATGAAAGTTTGTTAGATAGGTAATAGTAAAATTAGTTTATGAAAAAAATTGCTATAATAGGAACTGTTGGTATTCCTCCTAGATATGGAGGGATTGAAACTTTAGTACATAATATAACGAAGGAATTAAAAAAAGATTTTTTATTTACTGTTTACTGTAGCAAAGAAACATATTTGAAATATGAAAGGCTACGGTTTTCTGATCAAACAAGATTAATTTATGTTCCGTTTAGAGCCAGTAGTCAACGATTTTTTTATGATTTGAGTTCTATTCTTCATTCATTATTTTATGCCGATACACTCTTAATATTTGGTGTTACTACCGGTATTTTACTTCCTTTTATACGATTCTTTACAAAGAAAAAAATTATAATGAATATTGATAAACTGCAATGGAGAAGAAATAAATATGGAAAGATTACCAATTGCCTTTTAAAGTTTTCTGAAGGAATTGCAGTCAAATTCTCTCATGTAAATGTGACTGATAATAAGTTAATTAAAAGATACACTACAATTAAGCATAAAGCTTCTAGCCTTTTAATAGAATGTGGAGGTGATCATACCATTTTCTATGGACGTACAAAAAAGTATTTAAAGAAATACCCTTTTCTTAAATATGCCTATGCATTTAATGTTGCGAAAATAGTGCCTGAAAATAATATTGATATGATTCTTAATGCGTTTTCTATTACTAATCAACATCTTGTATTAGTAAGTAATTGGAGCAATAATAAATATGCAATTCGGCTAAAAAAAAGCTATCAATACTATTCTAATATTCATCTTATAGATCCAGTTTACAATCAGGAAGAGTTAGATGGAATAAGAAGGAATTGTGTGCTCTATATTCACGGAAATGATACACAAAGAACAAGTCTATCCTTAGTTGAAGCAATGTCTTTAGGTTTACCTGTGGTTACTTTTAGCACCAATTTTAATAAAGCTACAACAGAAAATTCAGCTTTCTATTTTAAAAGTGTTGAAGATTTAATTACCATAATTAGCACAGTTAAATACTATAATTACATTAATAATTCACTAAAAATGAAAGAGATAGCTTTGCGCAGATATAGCTGGAGATTAATAGCCAGAAAATATAAAGATCTGATATATTTTCTATGTTATCAGCATAGAAAACGATCCATTAATGTAGATATATCCAGTTTAAAAGAGACTTATCTTCAGAAAAGGGGGTTGGCTCATTTGAAAAATCCTCGAGCGTATAAATGATATAGAGATTATTTCTATTTTATTAAAAAGACTTTAAGCGTTTTATCTATATTTTCAATTTCTATCAAGCAAATTCCTTACTTATTCCTGATAAGAAAATTTAATATTCTATTTTTCCTTTATTTCCTTTATTTCCTTTTCCAATTTCAGTTTTACCCTAAGGTATTATAGGTATTAATAACATTATTTTAAGTAAGTGCTCGATTAAACTTTAAATAAACCTTACCATCAAGAACATAAGAAATCAAATCTATATTACTTAGTTCAGCTCTATCATTTATCTAAAGATGTATAAAAATTAAAATTCCCAAAATAGGAAGTCACTTCCCTATTTAAAACAAAATCATTTACCTTGAAACAATGTAAATAATTGTTTTTCAGTATGTTATGTTTTTTGGAATACTTTCAGTAATGATGAGTTTGAATTTAAAAAATTACGTAATGAGACAAAAAAATATTCTTAACTAGCTTAAAACTGACCATAATGAAAAAAAATCGACCATTCTTCTTAATACTACTAGTTGTTTTATCTACTTCTTGTTCTTACCAAAACATTTTTGAAAACAAACAACAGAATGATTTAAAGGACCTGATAACTAAAGATTCTACTTATCAGCATATCATAACAGTTGATGATAAATTGAGTGTTAGTGTTTGGAATCACGATAACATGAGTATAGGATCGCTATTTGGTATTTATAGCTCCAATCAAGTTTATGGTAAATGGGTGTTGGTTGATGCCGCAGGTTATATTATGGTTCCGAAAATCGGAAGAGTAAGATTAGGAGGATTAACCTGTCTAGAAGCGGCAGATACCCTTGCAACTTTGTATTCAGAAATTTTGGTAGACCCTAATCTTGTGGTGAAGGTTTTAAATCGAGACGTTACCATATTGGGAGAGGTAAGGACTCCTGGAAAATATATATTAGAAAAGGAAGGCAATACGTTAACCGAGATTATTGGTAATGCTCAAGGGTTCGAGTTTTACGCAGATAAAAAGAAAATTCAACTCATTAGAAACAATAAAAGCTATCGGATAGACTTTACCAAATTGATGGATAATAATTATCAAATATTAGTTCAGGCAGGAGACGTAATTAATGTTCCTACCAGAAGAGGGAAGTCGATAGATAAAAAAGCTCCAACCTTAATTCCATTTGCCAGTGCTTTAACAGCACTTGCTGTAATTGTATCAGTAATAACGAGATAGTATGGCTTCATTTCAAAACATAAAAAAACAACTGTTGCCTTTAATCAAAGGTTTGCCAATAGTGATTGTAATATTTATAGCATCAATTTTTATTGCTAAAAAGATTATTCAATATACACCAACAATGTATTTGTCTGTTGCTAAGATAAAATTGGATAATCAAAAGTTTGGAGTATCTAATAATTTACTTTATAAAGATTTTGATGTGTTTACCACTGAAGATAAAATTGAAACAGAAGCGGAACTATTGGGATCGCATCTATTGATTAAAAAAACGCTGGAAAAGGTCTCTTTTGATGTAGCCATTAATAGGATTGGAAAAATTAGAAATACGTCATTATATAAAAACAGTCCAATAGAAATAACTTATGATTTTATTGATTCAGAATTGTTTGATGTATTGTTTCAATTGACTATTGTAGGGGATAAAGTAATAATATCATATAACTACAAGGGAGAACAATTGTCGAAAAATGGCAAGTTAAAAAGCACTTTTAATATTAATGGAAATAGAATAATGATAAACAAAAATGATTCTTTAATTAGCTTAAAGAACTTAGAAGTAGATGGACAATATTCATTTTTAATTTATTCAGAAGAAGGGCTCATTAATAAAACAAAAGAACAACTTGATGTAAAAGCGATCGACAAAGAGATGTCCATTTTAAGAGTGGTTTTTAAAGATGAAATTCCGCAAAAATCAGCTGATTTTAATAACGCCTTGTGCGAAGCATATATTGAAGATTATATCAGCATGAAATCTTATGCTGCTAATAAAACTGTAGAATTTATCGATTTGAAGTTAGCAGAAGTCGGTGAAGATTTAACACTTGCTGAACAGGAGCTGGAAAAATATAAAATGAATAATAATGTTGTCAATACTCGTCAAGAAACAGAAACTGGATTAAGACAACTTTCAGGATTAGAAACTCAGTTGGTTAATACAGAAATAAATGAGCAAGCAATCATAGAGTTAGGAGATTATATGAACAACGGAGATTATTTTAGTGAAACTGCATTGCATGTTGGTTACGTAGATTTATTGCTAACGGAATTAATTAAAAGACTAAAAATATTGAGTGATGAGAAACAAGATTTATTAATAAAATACGAGGTAAGAAGTGATGAAATAAAATCGGTTAACTATAAAATTGAAGAAATAAAAAAATACATCAGAGAAGCTATACAATCCAATAAAAGAGAAATTACTACTAAACGAAAAAAACTAGAAACAGAACTAGCTATATTGTATAAACAATTTGATGACATCCCCTCACGAGAAAGGAATTTACAGATACTGGAAAGAGAATTTATGTTGCAGGAGTCGGTATATAATTTTTTATCTCAAAAAAGAATAGAAGCATTTATTGCTTCAACATCATCAACCTCTTTCCACAGAGTTATTCAACCAGCTTATGTGCCAAAATTACCAACATCACCTAACAAAACATTAATCACATTTGTGTGTGGTCTTTTGGGGTTAATTATCGCTATTACTTTCGTTTACCTTAGACAGTTTGCAAGGGCAAAAGTAATGGATAAGTGTGATTTAGAGCGAAACTCACAAATTCCAATTGCAGGTATCATTAGAAATGTAAAGTATGATATAGAAGATGAATACATTACACTTGTAAAATCATTATTGATCAAAAATACATTACAATCGAATCAAGTAATAGTAGTTACATCATCGTTAGCACAAGAGGGAAAGACAGTAAGTGTAGAAAGTCTTGGAACTGCATTGATGTCATTAGGATATAAAATCTGTTTAATCGATTTTGATAATATCAATCACGAATTGTCAGCTACTTTTCACAAAACAAAAGACTTTACAGTTGCAAATACAAAAGATTTTAATGAAAATGGCTTGGTTCTAACTACAAAAAATGGGAATAATCTTTTAGAAGAAGATTACACGTTATTTGAAAATAAGCTGGAAGCGTTAAAATCTTGTTACGATTTTGTCATAATCGATACTTCACCAACTGCCATTTCTATTACACCAGTACAACTAATGAAGTTGGCAGATCTAAACCTTTATGCAGTTAAAGTAAACTTTACCCCAATAAGCTATATTAGTAATGCCGATTTACTAGAGGAAGAATATGGATTGAAAAATATGCAATTTTTAATGGTTAATGCACATAAAGCAAGCAGCTATAACGGAAATCTTATTGGATCCCACTTTGAACCTAAGACACAAGGGAAGGGAATCATCAATAGAATTAAACACTACATTAATTATTATTTATAAACTATAATGTTAAAACAATTGATACATATTAGTTTTAAAAGCACACATCAGTTAATGGTGTTGTTCGATCAAGCATTGGTGAGTGGAGTTAATTTTGTAATGGCAATTTTACTAGCCAGATTATTAGGAATAGAAAGCTTTGGGTTGTATGCTTTTGGTTGGATGTTAGTATTGTTTGTGAGTAGCATTCAGTTGGCATTTATTGTTTCTCCTCTTTTTACTCTTTTTCCAAAACATCAAAAAAGAATGAATTACTTAAGCGGTGTACACACCATTCAATTGTGTTTTGCTATAGTAACTTTTATTATAAGTTTTGCAGTAGTTAAGGGGGTATTTATCTACAAGCCAGAGTGGGAGATTGCTGGGGTATTGCATAGTTTACCATTAGTTGCGACTTTGTTTGTCTTACAAGATTTTTATCGTAGAGTAAATTTTACCCTTAAAAAACCTTTAAGAAGTTTAATTTCAGATGGGATTTCTTATGGCGGACAACCTATAGCTATATTATTATTACACCATTTCGATACACTTTCAATTCACCATTCATTTTTAGCAATAAGTGCGTTATTTAGTGCTTCTATTTTTTACAACTTACCTAAAGTGAAATTGACTTTTAAGTCTTTAATCATTAAAAACACCATTACTGAGAACTGGTCATTCTCTAAGTATTTGGTGGGGACCGCTCTCTTGCAATGGGTTTCTGGTAATTTTTTTATAATTGTTGCAGGAGGGCTCCTTGGTCCCGTAGCTATTGGAGCTATAAGAATCGCTCAAAATGTAGTGGGAGTCTTACATGTTCTTTTTTCGGCTATGGAAAACATTATTCCCATAAAAGCAGCGGAAATTTTAGATCAAGAAGGGACTGTTAAGACCATATATTATTTAAAAAAAATGCTCTTTAAAGGCGGATTAGTAACCTTAATTATATTAGCAATAATTGCGTTGTTTAGAATTCAAATTATAACACTTTTTTATGGGATAGAATACCTTGATTATGTTAATGTCCTTTTAGGATTTACAGGCCTTTATATTTTGGTCTTTATCGGAACAATTTTAGGATTTGTTATTCGAACATTTGAGATGAACCATATCTTCTTTTGGAGTTACATTATTACTACCGTTTTTAGTCTTTTTGCGGCAGAAGCTATCATTACTCAAACGGGTATTTATGGCGTTTTAATAGGACTCTTTATTACTCAATTTATAAATATCAGTTTTTATGTCATCAAACTAAATTCAAAACTCAAAAAGCTATGGAAATAATACACATCATATTAGGGAAAGCCAATCCAAACCGGATGAATGGTGTAAACAAAGTAGTAAATAGTTTAGCAACTTATCAGACAGCAATTGGTTGTAATGTAAGTGTATGGGGGATTACTAAAAACCCAATTCATAATTACCCAAATCGAATTTATAATACGATTTTATTTAAAGAAACATCAAAATTTTTCTTGCCTGAAGGAATAAAATTAGCAATTGAAAAAAAGTGTAGGGACGCTGTTTTTCATTTTCATGGAGGATTTATCCCTCAGTTTATTTTAATTGCTAATCTACTTGTAAAACAAGGATTTAAATATGTTTTTACACCTCACGGAAGTTATAACACCATCGCAATGGAGCGGAGCAATTGGAAAAAAAAAATGTACATATGGTTATTTGAAAAAAACTTAGTGAAAAAAGCCAAGTCCATTCATTTTATAGGTAAAAGTGAAATTGATGGAGCCAAGAAATTGTTTCAACTAAACAACTACCAATTGATTCCTAACGGACAAAACCTTGAAGAATTAATCCTTTCTGAAAATTCCAAAAAAGAAAATGTAGATCCCATTTTTGGATTTTGTGGCCGATTAGATATCAAGACAAAAGGTCTTGATATCCTGCTGAAAGGATTTGCTGAATACCTTACCATAAAAGGTGGGAAAGGTGAATTGTGGTTGATTGGAGATGGTAGTGAAAAGGGAGAATTAGAAGAGTTGGCACAAAATTTAAACATAATCCATCAAGTAAAATTTTTAGGAAGTATTTATGGAAAACAAAAAATAAAAATGATGATCCAATTCGACTATTTTATGCTCACATCTCGAAACGAAGGTTTACCAGGTGTGGTATTGGAGGCGTGTGCTTTAGGAGTGCCAAGTATAGTTAGTAAAGCGACTAATATGGGGGATTACATTGATAAGAATTATGCTGGAATTACGCTCAAAGAAAATACATCCACATGTGTTGCCAATGCAATGCAAACGGCACTTATTTGGAAATATAATGGAGAAATAAGCCGCATAAAGCAAAATGCAAAAAAAATGGTAGAACAACAATTCAATTGGAAAAATATAGCCAAACAATTATTAGACATCTATGCTTAAAAAGCAATTACCATATATTATTAGAAATATCAGTTCCTTACTGGTGCTTATTTTGTGTGTTAAAATAGCTGGTTATTTCTGTATTGTGGAAGATAGAACCATTAACCAGGTATATAAAACCATTTCTCGAATAGGTATGACTGGGCTTATCATTGTCCTTCAATTTCGATTAATCCAATTAGGTTGTCAATCTTTTTTTAAATATGAGAATGTATTGGCACCTGTATTTTATTTGATTTATTTGTTATTGGCTATAGCATCATTTATGTGGTCAACTGATGTAAGTTATTCTATTTTACAATGGCTAATGACCTTTGAGAGTTTAGTGTTTGTATTCGTTTTTATGCGAGTAATAAGCATGGTTAACACTTACTTTCCCAAACATAAAATTGATTTAATAAAAATTTTTACATTGGCTGTATTTCCAATAATGGTCATTTTTATTGCAGGATCTTTTATAGAACCTGATTTGTTTTACAGAGGAATGCGAGGTGGTGAAGAACAGCGATTAGGAGGATATTATATGAACCCTAATGAGTTAGGAATGCTCTCTAGTATTGGAGCAGCAATGACCTATTTGTATTTTCAAAAAACAAAAAAGAAATTTTTTCCAATTGTAATGATGATTACTTCTATTATAGTATTAGTGTTAACTGCTTCCCGGTCATCAGCAATTGGATTTTTACTTATAATGGGTGTGCTTGTTTTACAATCTAACAACAAAAAACTCAAAATAGCTATGTTTGTTGGAGCTGGATTAGCGGTTCCTGCTCTTCTAAAATTTGTAATCTTTAAAGATGATGGAGGATTGGAAGAGGTGTTGAGCATGACGGGGAGAATACCATTTTGGACTGCTTTACTACAGGAAGGGATTGTAAGAGAGCCTTTTTTCGGATATGGATTTATGCGAATTAACTATACCGATTACTTTGAGAGTTTAAATACCTATGCGGCAAAAATGACCCACAATACTTTTATGCAAGTATTAATGAATTTGGGGTTTGTAGGTTTTTTTATTGCGTTTTGGCAATTGGTATTAACCATCCGAAACTTTTTTAAAGAAAGAAAACAAAGCCTTTATGGTAGCTTTTTTATTGCTTTATTTATCCCCGCATTTATCAATTCATTAACTGAGTTTGGAATTTTTGGAGAAACCAATTTTGGTATTCTCTTTTATCAGTTTTTGATTTTATTATTTGTGATTCAAATTCGCCAAAACCGATCAAAAAAAGAAACCCTATTGTTTAACTTATTTCAGAAAAGATGGAAACTAAACCCAAAATTATTGTAACCGGAGGAGCAGGATTTATTGGCTCTCACACCGTAGTAGAATTATTAGCAGCAGGTTATACCCCTGTAATTATTGATGACTTTTCTAACTCAAAAGAATGGATAATTGATCGACTGTGCATTTTAACACATTCTTCAATTATGTATTACAATGTAGATTGCAAGAATTATGAAACTATGCATGAAATTTTTATGGGCCTGGGAGATATTTCGGGCATCATCCATTTTGCCGCTTACAAATCAGTAAGTGAAAGTGTAGAGTTTCCAATAAAATATTACGATAATAACATTGGGTCGTTAGCTACTATGATTCGTTTGGCTAAGGATTTTAACATACCAAAATTTGTGTTTTCTTCATCATGTACTGTTTATGGACAAGCAGAACAATTACCTGTTACTGAACTAACACCTATGCAAAAGGCAGAATCTCCTTATGGATATACTAAGCAAGTGGGAGAACAATTAATTTTAGATGCACTTCAACAAGGAGCAGTTATATTAAGATATTTTAACCCAATAGGAGCACATTCTTCAGGGTTAATAGGAGAATTACCAAATGGAAAACCAGAAAACCTAGTTCCTTATATCACACAAACAGCAATAGGAAAAAGAGCTCAACTGTTGGTTTATGGAAATGATTACAATACGCCCGATGGCACATGTTTAAGAGATTACATTCATGTAGTAGATCTAGCCAAAGCTCATGTTAAATCATTACAATACCTCGATAAAAATAAAGACACCAACACTTTTAATGTGGGAACCGGTAGGGGAAATTCTGTACTAGAAATGGTAAAAACATTTGAGGCAATAAGCCAATTAAAATTAAACTATAAAATAGTAAACAGAAGGTCTGGAGATATTGAGCAAATTTATGCAGATACCACCAAGGCTAATATCATTTTAAATTGGAAAGCAGAATACGGAATTAAAGAAGCACTAATTGATGCGTGGAATTGGGAGTTGAATTTACAGGAACTGAAATTGAGTGCCTAAAATATAAAGTTATGGAGAAATTAAAATTTAAGATACAAGCTATATTGTTAAATTGGATAGGGGCAGTAATTCGAATTGTATATAACAATAACATCCCATGTCAAAACTTATTAATAAATACGAAATCTCTTTTGGTTAATAATAAAACGGTAGCACTTATTTACTTTGGTAAATATGAAAAAGATGAGTTTGAATTTGTGATGAAGTATTTACCAAAAGATTTACCTATAGTGGAGTTGGGAACAAGTTTAGGTTTTGTGGCATTAAATGCCCTGAAAAAAACGAATAACAAAATTATTTGTTTAGAAGCCAATAAAAAGTTGATACCCCTTATTGAAGAAAGTTTTAAATTGAATTTAGTGGCTTCCGAACAATATCAAATTTTAAATTGTGCTCTATCTCATAAAAAACAAGCCTTATATTTTTCCGATAAAGGGAGTAATGAACTTGGTAAGTTGGTGGAGTATTCTGAAAATGTTATTCAAGGCATACCCCTTGAAGATGTCACCAAACTAATCCCTGAAGAGGAGTTCATTCTTATATCGGATATAGAAGGAGCAGAGATTAATTTTTTACAAGCGGAATCACATTCTCTCAATAAATGTAAAATGATGATAATCGAATTGCATGATACCGAGTTTGAAGGGTGTAATTATGCCATAAACGAACTTGTAGATATAATTCTTACTAAGAATTTTGAATTGATTGAACAGCGCAATAATACCTATGTTTTTTTTAATAGAATGAATGGTGTTATAGCCTAAGGATATAATAAAGATGTTGAAAAATGGATGCTGTTTCTGTAAACGGATTAAGCACCTAATTTTTTATAAGATGAAAACTTTATTAATGAACACATTAATCACTATCCATGGGTCTGGTAAGTATAATCCATATACCGTAGAATTAAACGTAATTGTGACTTCCGCTAAGAATAAAACAGTATTAAAAAATGTAGTAGCCATTGTAGATGGAAATTTACTTAATCAAATTACAGCTAATAAAAAGGAAGAATTTGAGTTCTCTATTCGAAAAAATATTGAATTAGAAATTACGTTTATAGCAAAGGAATATATACCAAAAACTATTTTACTACAAGCAATATTAAATACAGTAAACGATTTGAAATGAAATTATTGCTAGATGTGAAGCGGAAGCAATTAAATTATGATTCGCTTGATTTTTCAATAGTTAAAATAGACTACTGTAAATAATCAATTTTTTTTTAAATATAACAACGTTTATAATACCAAAATGAAAATTAAATACTGTAAGTATCTTTCAAAAGATAGAAAAAAAACCCATTAGTAGTTGTCAGTTAAATTGACTTTTTTTTAATTCTGCCACTTCTTTTTCCAACCTTTCAATTTGGTTTATTTTTTCCAATTTAATTATGTTTTGTTGAGCTCAATTTTCAGAATTGGTATGGTGACTAATTCCTGATTTTTATCCAGATAACTTTTGAAATTTCGATCAAACTCCTTTCGTACATTGGGTTTTTTTGAAATCTCTGTAGAGTCTCAAATTGAGAATAGCCGGGCCAATCTGGGAAATATTTTTGCAAAAACTAAATGCTATCATCCTGTTAATTAGCGGATTAATACTTTGGAATAGTCGGTGTTAGTTAAAGAGAAATTATATCCTATGAAAAATGTATTTATTTTAATATTACTGTTGTTATCCTCATTGTTTACTTTTTCTCAAGGGACTAGTTTAATTGAAATTAGCTCTACAACAATTACTGAATTAACCGTTTGTGGGCAATCAGAAAACTTTCAGATAAAACTAAAGAATGATTCAAGTTCGGCACTGTCGGGGTTAAGCATAACCGTTCAGTTGCCCTCTGGTATTGACTATGTGCAAGGATCGGTAGCAGAACTGAGTAGCTACAACATTCAAGAGCAGAGTGTGGGGAATAACAGTGCTTTGGTATTTTCGGCCAATAATCTGTCCGCAGCAGATTCTATTGTGTTTACCATTGCTACAACGGCCAATGTTTCGGCCATTGCTTACCAACAACAAGGTAATCTGTTTAGAAATGATGTAAGCGCCAATTTCTCATCAGGACAAGTATCACACACTTCAAGTGCTTACAATGTCTTATATGCAGCTCTGAGCATTCTAAATGTATCTCCGAGCAGTCAAACAGCTATAACCGGAGATACCGTAACCAGAAGCATTACCATCGTTAATGCCGGAAACGGGAGACTGTCCGAATTTAAACTCACTGATATTCGGAACAATGTTGGAGTAGATTTAGTTGCTTCCGATTTGGGAGTATTAAATGCGACACTAGACACCATAACGTTTTTAGGAGCAGATTTTGCCGGAATTGGTAACAATGATGCTTATTTTAATACAAATGAAAGTATTACCATTACTCAAACTTTGGTAGCCAGCGGTTGTATCGCTAATACCGTTACATCAACGATTAAAACCAGTTGGGGATGCGAAGGAGAAATCCGTGAATCAGACAATTCTTATGCTCATGTAACCATCAGTTTAAAAAATCCTATCTGAGTATATCAGCTAACGAAAGTTTGTCTAGTTGTTTTGCTTCACAAAATAGTGCGCAAGAAATAGTATTTACCAATAATGGACAAGGTTATGCTACTAATGTGGCTATAGATATTTACAAATCTTCAGGAGGATCATATGATGAGGATTTATTTTCTGCAATTGATGAAACCAGTGTAACGTATCAAATAGGTGTTAATGGAACGCCAGTTAGTGCTTCTTTAACAGCTTATGCTACTCGAAACGATGGTGCTTATGCTTGCTTGGGCAGTTCACCAATAGGTAGAATAGTTGTCGTTTTACCAATAGATATTGCTCCAGGGCAAACCATTGTTATTAAATGGAACAGTTACCATTGTTGTATTAGTGAATGTAATAATGAAGCAATAATGGGTTGGAAATACAAAGTAGATTATGAAGATATGTGTGGTAACAATAACTACAGCAGCACAAAAACAGGAGAGAGTACCACACAATTAAACATGACTATTTTTACCGAAACACCTATAGATATTGATGCTGGAGAAACCTTACCTTTTGTGTATACCATTTCGAGCCACGATAATAACTTGCCTGTTGGTACTGGTGCCAACTACGAAGTAGTAATAACCCTACCAGTAGGATTGAATTGGGCTGGAGGAGCAAACGATCTTATTTGGACCAGTAGTCCAAACAATTGGACACCAAGTACTGTAAGTTTTAATGCAAGTACGAGGGAGTTGACAGGTGTCTTTATAGTTCCCGAACCATTTAACATTCAAAAATCAGAAATAGTAGCTAACCTCACAGGTGATTGTAGTGTTGCTACATCAGGTTATAAAACAATATCATTAGACATAAATTATGTGCCCGATACTACTTGTAACTCTTGTAGTGTAGAAATGATTTGTAATAAAACCACATCAACTAACTTGCATTGTCCTTTAGTGAGTTGTGAAGGATTTAATTTCTTATCCTTTAATGTCGAACGAATCAATTATGGCAATCCTGATAATGATGCCAATGGGCTGACGGATAATAGTGGAGCGTTAGATTTTAGCAAGATTAAAATCAATAGAGTAATGGTGGGAGATACCTTGCAAACAACCTATAGAGTTGTCGTAGATACTGGGGCTAGTAACAGTTTCTTTATTAACTTTTTTGTAGAAGCCGATATCGATTTTGGTCAAAACTTAAGCTTTCTAAATGGTAGCATCAAAATTTATGATGATGTTACCAGCTTGTATTACACCTGTACCAATTTCCAAACCACTACTGTAGATGGAGCTAATGATGCACGAAAGTTTAAATATACTTTCTTACCAAATTTTCAATGCAGTGGCTTGCCCAATACAGCACCAAGCAATCAGTTTTACTTTACACATGGTGATTCTATTGAGTTTGTAGTCAATTATAAAGTAACTGGTAACATTGGCGCAAATGTAGAAGAAGTAACCATTAACAACGATTTATTTTCTAGTAGCTTAGCAGAGCCTTGGGGGGATGACGCGGCTCAGTTAAGTGGTGATAAATGGGCATGTGATGATTATGATGGACGTTTTACATTGATTGGGTATTATTTTTCCAACAGTTGGGCAAGTAATTATTCCGTAAAATCGTGTACCAAAACTGTACAACAGAATTTTTGGTTTAGTGTAGGAGATTGTTGTGACAACTATGGCGGAGGAAATCTGTTTCCTTACGAATACCGCAACTGGGCACATGTCAAAGAAGTTAGGGTAAGCATTCCAACAGATTATGAAGTAGTAACTATTTATTTTAAACAACGAAGAACTAAAACAACCAATAGTACGAGTACTCAAACGGTGAATAACATTGTGCCTTACCACAACAGCGGAGGAAATATGTATTTCGATTTAGAACAACATTATAAAGACTTTGGAGGAAGTCTAGAGTATAGTGATGATGGATTTCATGGAACAGTTTATTTAGAGTTGGTACCAACCTGTGATGTACCCATCAATACTTATGAGGATATTAATTGGGAGTTTCAATTTGCACAAACCGATTATTTAGGTGGAGGAAATAGTAGTTGGTACACTTCTAGTCCTGATCGAATAAGGTATAATTCAACTGATTTGGTATTATCATCTACTAATCCAATAGTTGATGGATTGGGCAGAACAGTAAGTTGGAATTTAAAAGTGAGTAACAACACTTCCAATTCTAGTGCAGCTAACTCTTGGGTGCACTTTAAAAACCCATCAGGAGAATTAGATTTACTGTATCTAATTGATGATAGCAATGGAGATACCTTGCAATTAACTAGCGATTATTTTACCATAGGAACAATTAATACCAACAGTACAAAATCGTACACTGTAGTGGGCAGTTATTCCGCTTGTGCACCAGATTACTTGGTAGCCTATGCTGGTTATGAATGTTCTGGTTATCCTCAAGATTTTGCCCATTTTTATTGTTCTTACACTACGTTTGCATTAAACGTAGAACCGAAAAACGCAGAGCCTCAGGTAACCATTACGGGAACTACAATTGGTAGTGAGTGTAGTAATTTAATTGAGGTAACCATAGAGGTGGCGAGTGTGAAATTTGCCCACCTAGATAGTGTAGAAGTAGATATTACTGCTATTGGTAGTTCTATGACTTTTGTAAGCGGATCAGGTCAACTGAAATATCCTTTAACAGGATTATTTACCACTATAGCAAATCCATTAACAACCCTTACAGGAAACACTTATCAACTGATGAACATTAACAACAGTTTAAACGAAAATGGATTACCTGGAGTGTTAGATTTAACTAGGAATCGTTTTCAGTTAAAACTTCAAATGAATATTGAAAGTAATTTTAAATCTGGGGATTATGTTCAGTTTTCTATAAAATCAAAGGCCATTTGTGGAACAACTTTACCTGTAATCAATTTGGCTTATGATCCTTCTGTACAATTTAATGAAAACACCATAGCAGGCCTTTCAAATGATGCTTCTGATTCTTGGGGAATTGCCTGGGGAGATTATGATAATGATGGCTTTGATGATTTGTATGTAGCAGAATATGATGTTAATAGCGGAAGCTTTTTGTATCATAACAATGGAGATGGAAGCTTTACTAAAGAAACGTCAGGCATTGTAACTACCGATGGTGGTAGTTCTATTGCAGGTACTTGGGGAGATTATAACAACGATGGCCATTTAGATTTGTTTGTGGCGAACAATACAGGAGCTATGAATGCATTATACAAAAATACGGGGGGCGGAAGTTTTACGAAGATTACTACGGGAGACATTGCCAATTATAGCGGATATTGCCATGGGGCAAGTTGGGTAGATTATAATAACGATGGTTACTTAGATTTATTTGTTACCGATTATATGCCAACAAAATTTAACTTGCTGTATAAAAATAATGGGGACGAAACATTTACTATGGTTACTAATTCGGCATTAGTACAGGAAGCTAAACACGCTATTGGTGCTACTTGGGCAGATTATGATAATGATGGAGATATGGATGTGTTTATCCCCGCAACCAATGGAGAGAGTAATTCTCTCTATCGTAATGATGGAGCAGATGTTTTTACCAGAATGACAACTATCGGAATAACAGCAGATAATGCCAATTCTGTAGGATGTAGTTGGGGAGATTATGATAACGATAACGATCTGGATCTGTTTGTAACCAATACCAGTAATCAGGACAATTTCTTTTATCAAAACAATGGCGATGGAACGTTTACTCAAGTTACATCAGGTATTCTCGTTAATGATGGTGGTCATTCGAGTAGTAGTAATTGGGTAGATTTTGATAACGATGGGGATATGGATTTATATATCTGTAATGATCAGTCAGATAAAAACACTATGTACATTAATAATGGAGATGGTACTTTTTCTAAGCCAGAAACACCATTATCAGGAAATTTAGGAAACTCTTACTCACAAGCATGGAGTGATTTTGATAACGATGGCGATTTGGATGTATTGGTAGGAAACCACTCCAACGAGACCAATGTCTTCTTCGAAAACAGTAGAGCAAATTGCAACAGTTGGTTGTGTTTGAAATTAACAGGAGTAAATTCGAATAGAAGTGCAATAGGTGCTCGAATTAGTGTAAAAGCGACTATCTATGGAGTAGCAATTTGGCAGTTAAAAGAAATTTCTGCTCAAACTGGTGGCGGAGCAGGAAGTCAAAATTCATTGAAAGCATTGTTTGGATTAGGAAATGCTACTAGTGTAGATTCTATTATTATACAGTGGCCATCAGGCTACCGTCAAGAATTGATTAATCAAAACATTAACGATTGTATTAATGTTATAGAGGGAGATGGAGTAAAGGTTTGTGGTGCTATTTACAACGATATTAATGAAAATTGTACACAAGAAACAGGAGAAGATGGTATTCCGGGAATTTTAGTAAAAACTATGCCTGGTAATCGATACGTAACAACCGATGCCAATGGAAATTATCAGTTCTTTTTAGAGCCAGGAGACTATACTATAACACAACAAATTTCTGCTAATTGGACCAACAGTTGTAATACAGGAGGACATGATTTAACAATAATAGCCGGACAAACATATTGTGGCAATAGCTTTGGAAATATAACTACTTGTACATACCCTAACCTTAGTATCACATTAGGAACAACAGCATTACGAAAAGGTTTTCAGAATACTTACTCTGTAGTGTATGCCAACACTGGAGCTTATGATGCATACAGTGTAAATTTAAGTATCGAATTTCATAACGATATTATTCCGCTGAGTGCCACAACAGCATGGAGTAGTTATTCAGAAAATGATACAACAACAACTTATACATGGTTGATAGATACTGTAAAAGCAATGACCTATTATGATATTAACATTTTAGATTCAATAAGTGTTTTTTCTACAATAGATAAGGAATTAACAGTAAGCGCTAACATTACAGATAATGGTAACGATTGTGACAACAATAACAATAGTTATGTAGATGTTAACCCTGTGGTTGGAGCTGTGGACCCTAATGATCTTACCGTTTATCCAGTAGGAGAAGGTTACGAAGGTTATATAGGAAAAAAACAAGAGTTGAGGTATAAAATTCGATTCCAAAATGTAGGAACATATTATGCACAAAATGTAACCATTACGAATGTATTGCCTGATGAATTAGATGTAAATAGTATTCGCGATTTCTTATCGGACTATGAATATACTATGAACCGAAATGGACAAGAAATAACATTTACTTTCACTAATATTTATTTACCTGATAGTAGCCAGAATCAAAAAGAGAGTAATGGATTTATTGAGTATAAGATAACACCTAAATCTAATATTGATAATGGAACAATAATATCAAATCAGGCTTCAATAGTTTTTGATTTTGAAGAACCATTAGCGACTATCAAGTAATAAATACCATCAAGTATAGCAAATCAGGAATAGAAAATAAAGTGTTATTCCATCCTAACCCAGTAAAAGATAAAACAACTATTATGTTAGAATTAAGTCAGGATAAATACATTGATCCAAAGTTAATTACCAATATTTTCGTTTATGATGTAATTGGCAAACAAGTAAGTAAAGTAACCTATAGCATAGGACAATCTCAGACGGTATTAAATTGTAGTTTACTTAGTCCAGGTAGCTATTTAGTGAAAGTGTTTAATCAGAATGGTGAGCAGTTTTATGGTAAGCTGATTAAGAAATAATCTCTTCCAAAACGGGAATAGGCTTCTCATTTCGAGAGCACTAAATAAATTAAATATCAATCCATAACCATATAACTATTTGTATTACTGTTGTTTATGATTTAAGTAGTGATGGTGGTACAATATTTCTTAGACGGATAGGTGAATCAAAAAAACTAAAGCCATGAAAACACACAAACGATTAAGCGACCTCCTTATTATTTTAAAGCTGTATGCACCAAAAAAATCTGCCCTATTTATTTTCGATCCTTTTGAGAGGCTTATTATAGATACAGATTTTCCATTAACTTTTTTAAAAGATAGTTCCCCTAAAGTCTTAGTGAGTTTGGCTGATGAGGTAATTTGTTATAAAGGGATGCAGTTGGATGAATTTGACCTAGTGCTTGATTTTGGTAAAAGCAAAATGCCTGCAGCATTTGATAAAAAGAGGTTTAATTACATCAATAATCCAGATAAGAGTATGCGTTGGTTATACGCTGATCAAAACAAATCAGCATCTTTTTTAAGTTTTTATAATGCCTCTACGTTTAGAGCTAAGATGATAGCAAACACAATTGAAATGGCGTTTAAACTAGGGTTGAAATCTTTAGTAAAATCAGGTGGTTTTAGTCTTTATCATCAAGTACAGTTAAATATAGATAGTTTAATTAGTCAAATACCTCATGATGGATATTCCATTTTTATGGGGAGCGAAGGAATCAATCGAACGACATTAATAGAATTAAATACAAAAGGTAAAACAACTCACTTTATGAAAAGTGCATGTAGTAAGCAGAGTGTGAGTGCATTGGATCATGAGGGGAGGGTTTTAAGTACTTTAAAGTTAAAAAAGTTTAATTCGTTTACGTTTCCACAAATAATACCAAATAAAGTTAATGGTACATTGATTACTAAAAATATTAAACCGAAAAATGCTCAGCGGTCCAATCAACTCACACCTTTACATTATACTGCCTTAAGCGAAATGGTATTGAAGTCTGTTGGGTTTTATCATTTAAAAAGTACTACCTATTGGGATAAGACATTATACAATATTGAAGCATTAAAGATGGATGGTAGCTATACTGAAATCATTAATAAATTGGCTCAATTAAGAACCGAATTGCATGATGTTAAACATGTATATACGGCTTTAGCACATTCAGATTTTACACCTTGGAACATTTTTGTAGATCACAAAAAGCTGTATGTGTACGATTGGGAAGAGTGTGATATGGAAGCACCGTTGTTATATGATCTATTTCATTTCCATTTTCAGACAGGTGTATTATCAGAGCGGATTTCGGTTCAGCAAATTAAAGCTAATATTTTAGCAGCTTGTGATAATGAAAAAATAAGAGACATCATTAAGATTTATAGCATTGATGTAGAAACGTATTTTAGAATGTATTTACTTAAAATAATTACGAACTATATAGGTGTCTTTCAGCAACAAAAAGAATTGAGTATACAGCATCAATGGATGTTAAGTGCTTATGAAGAAATTTTAAATGAAACATGTGGTTCAGTAAGCGAGAAAATACAACGAGATATATTTGTTGAAGAGTTTGCTCAGGAGTTAAAAAGAACTGCTCATGCCTTTTTAAAGTTTACCGAAGGAAGCTTAGAGAACTTACAATCAAGTTCAGATTTGGATATTTTGGTTTTAAAAGATGACATAAAGAAGATGTTAAAGTATTGTAAAAAGCATAGAAATGTGCAAAGGACAAAAACCTGTCAAAAATCTTTTATGACAACAATAGAAGTGTTCTTTAAGGATGGATCCTTTTTGAGTATTGATTTGATCAATCAATTTAAAAGAAAGGGAATGCAATTCATGGATGCCAAGTCAGTACTTGTTTCAGCTATGCCTAATATATATGGTGTAATGGTTCCAAGTATGAAATTCGATTTTGAGTATTGTTATTTATTCTACACGTTAAATGGTGCAGAAATACCGGAAAAGTATCATGATCATTATAAAAAACAGAATGATTTTCAAGATAATAGAGTACTCAACTACATTAAAAGAAAATACAAATTGAGACTATACAATCAAAACGAATTGTTTGTCTATAACCCATATTTTAAGTTAAGAGTATTGTCTAAATTGAAGGCAATAGAATTTAATCTTAAAATGAGTAAGATTAAAAACAACATCAATTATGCTATAGATACAGTAAAAGATATGATTTACAGGAAAGGGATGATAATAACCTTTAGTGGAGTTGATGGAGCAGGAAAAACAACGATTATTGAAAAGGTAAAAAACAGATTACAATCTAAATACCGTAAAGAGGTTGTGTTATTAAGGCACCGACAGGTATTTTACCAATACTCAGCGCTATCAAACACGGTAAAAAAGAAGCTGAATATATTGCTTCTGTAACCTTACCACGTAAAGGAAAGAATAAGAATGTTCTATCAAGTATTTTGCGTTTTTCCTATTATTTTACAGATTACATGGTTGGACAAGTGTATGTGTATTTTAAATATGTACTAAGAGGGAAAATTGTATTGTACGATCGTTATTATTTCGATTTCATTAATGATGCAAAACGCTCTAATATTCAATTAAACAGAAGCTTTTTAAAAGCGCTCTATCGACTAGTATTTAAACCAAAACTAAATTTCTTTTTGTATGCAGATGCTGAAACAATTTTGGCCCGAAAAAAAGAAATGATTGCCCCAGAAATAGATCAACTAACTATCTTATATAAACGGTTGTTTGGACAAATGAGTAAGGAATATAAAGGTAGCCATTACACAATTATAGAAAATAAAGAATTAGATGTTACCCTTGATACTATTATGAAATCTTATGCAAAACTGGCATAACCTAAAACTTAAATAAGATGAAACAGACTATACTAATAACAGCTTATGCAGTGAACCCTTATAAAGGATCGGAAGACGGAACTGGTTGGAATATTTCTAAAGAAATTGCTAAGGATTACAAAACTATCATAATTACTAGAAAAAATAACCGTCCGGAAATAGAACGATATTTTGAAGAAAATAATGACCCTGTGCATAATAATATGAAGTTTGAATATCATGATTTACCACGTTGGGCAATGTCTTGGAAAAAGAAAATAGGACCAAGAGGTTATGTGTTGTATTTCTATTTATGGCAATTACTAATTCCTTTCTTTATTTTAAAAAATAAATTAAAGTTCGACTTATGTCATGCTTTGAATTTTCATAGTGATAGTCATCCACACTTTTTATGGGTATTTGGTAAACCAGTTATTTGGGGTCCAATAGGACATCATCCGAAAATGCCTGTAGCATACATTCATAATTATGGCAAAAAAGTTGTAAATACAGATAGAAATATGCTATAGTTAAGTGGATAATGAGAAATATTGACCCATTTTTTTATCTAGCGAAATGGAATACCGATAAGATAATCGGACTGAATTCATCAGTTCAAAAAGATCTTCGACTTAGGAGTTCAAAAGTAGAAATTATTCCTGCGGTTGCAGCAGAGAATCCAATATTGAGAACAAAGGATAACGCTGTATTTAATGTATTGTCTGTAGGAAGATTTACCGCTATGAAAGGCTTTGATATGACCATTTTGGCTTTTTCACATTTTGTAAAATCATTACCTAAAGCAGAACAAGTTAAAGTTAAGCTGACATTAGTTGGGGCTGGAGAGAGTGAAATGTTTTTGAGATCTATAATTAAAGAGCAACAAATTGGAGATTTTGTTAACATAGTTTCTTGGGTAGAAAAAAGCGAAATGGAAGCCATTTATAATGATGCTGATATTTTTTTATTTCCATCTCATGAAGGAGCAGGAATGGTCGTTCCAGAAGCATTGAGTTATGGGGTGCCTGTAATTTGTTTTGATAATGTTGGGCCTGGAGAATTGGTGAAAGAAGGAGGAATAAAAATACCTTACACCAATTACAATGACAGTATTCATCAATTTGCAATTGAGTTGAATAAATTGTATTTCAATTTACCTAAAAGAGAAGAGCTTTCTCAGAAAGCAACTACTACTTATGAGTTGAATTATACTTGGGAGATAAAAGGAAAAAAAATAAAAGAAATTATTGCTGAGTTAATAGTCAAAAGAACAACTATTGCAGTATTTCATCCAAGCGCAGAGTTGTATGGAGCAGATAGAATTTTGGTTAACGCTTTAAAGGCAGTACCCGTTGATGTTTATAAAAAAGTGTACTTATTTAGAGAAGGACCCTTAAGAAGGTTAATAGAATCGAGTGTAGAAAATGCTGAAATAATCATTCGTTCAGATATGCCGGTGATTTATCGTGAAATTTTTAGCCCATTAGGAATTATGAAATTTATTAAGGAATGGTTCATGTTTTTATTGTTTTTGAGAAAAGAAAAGCAACAGAATAAATTTGTTTCAGCCTATGTAAATACATTATCATGCTCATTTTTACTTCCACTACTTTGGTTGTTAAGAATAAGACGTTTTGTTCATGTACATGAGATTATAGACTCTCCTAAAATTATTGGAGCAATAACAGCGTGGATAAGCCAATTGTTTGCCAATAAAATTGTGTGTGTATCTAAAGCCGTTTTATCAGGGTTAAAAAGGTATGTGAAAAATATTGAACAAAAAGGAGTTGTAATCCATAATGGAATTAACGCTATAATAGTTAATCCTAAAAGGAAATCAACTACCCTTAAATTTTACTTGTTTGGGAGAATTAAACCTGAAAAAGGTCAATGGTTTTTAATAGAAGCATTGGCTACGATTCCAAAAGAAAAATTGATAAATACTAAATTTATATTAATGGGAGGGGTGCTTGAGGGACAGGAACAGGTGTTAACAGAATTGCAAGAAAAAATAGTTAATTATGACCTACAAGAATATGTACTTATTAAAGATTTTGCATCAAATATTGAATCAGCGATGAGTGATGCAGATGTCTGTTTAATACCTTCATTAATGAAAGACCCCTTTCCAACAACAGTTTTAGAAGCAATGTCAGCGGCAAAGCCGGTTATTACTACAAATCATGGAGGAGCCAAAGAAGCTGTAATAGATCAAGAAACTGGTTTTTTGGTAAACCCAAATAATTTAGAAGAATTAGCCAACTCTATTGTTACGCTAATTGATAGGAAATTTGAGCTCCCGAGGTTGGGTAGAAATGCTAGAAGGCGCTATCAAAAAAGATTTACAAT